>NZ_JBQSVM010000001.1:0-241971 GCF_052376235.1 Psychrobacter sp. AOP7-A1-24
AATAAACCGAAGGATTAACACCTTTATTAAATGAAAAAATTTCTTTTATATAATCACTATCGGAGGAGTCAAGCGAGTGCCCCCATATATATATTTCATATGGAGGTAGGTTCCAATAAAGCGAACCCCTATGCATACCTTCCTCAATTGCCTTTAAATTCTTATTTTCTAAAAGAAAATTATAGTTTGTATTATTTACCAGTTTTTGGTAATACTTTACGAACCCATATGCTTTTTCATCAATTAGCAATTTATTTTCCAAATCCGATATTCCTAGTACAATATTATTACCTCCTACCTTTCCATGTAAGAAATTACTATGTTCTCTATCGTATAATCTACTAGTAGTAGATGAATAATTGAAACTATATATATCATCTAGATATTTTAAAACCTTGGGAGCTTTTAAAATATTTCTTGGCACTAAACTTTCAATAAATTCAATATAAGTAGAGAAAATATCTATAAAAATCAACAGGTCTTCATTTATTTTTTTAATTACCTTATATGTATGGATACCAGTTGTTTCACCCTTATATCTCTTTGCAAAGTGGCTCTCTAAACGTATTCTCTTAGACTTAGAATATATTCCTTTATCACTACTAGCTTGTTCAAAAATATTACCAATACTAATACTATCAAACTCATCCTTTCCAACCTCTATAAAACCGTCTCGATTATCAACCACATATGTTTCCAATAAAACATTGAATTTTATAAGTATATTGAGATAATGGCTCTTGTTGACATTAAAGCTATCAAAGAATTTTTCATCAATAACAGCAATACCTTTTCTATAATAATTCTTATCAATAATTTCATTTTTATCAGAATTACTTTCTAATACAGAGCATACAATATCTAAAACGTTCTTTATTTCGTTTTCAAAATCTATCCATGTATCGATACCGCTATCTAAGTAGTCTTTGAAGTACTGAAACCATCCATTATTAGATAGCTTTTCCTTCAAAATATTTAAATCTTCTACAGATACTTCTACTTCTTCAGTTTTATACATTTCTTTAGTTCTATTTAGAAAAAAGTCTCCATCTGTTAACAGATTATGGAAAACATTATCAAATAATAGATGTTCATTTAGATCAGCATCCTCGACTGCGCGCATTGCCGTAATAAAATGTTCATATTTTGTTGGCAGGAAATGAGCTAAGTCAAAGCCATTTCCTAATATTAATATCTTTTTTCTTTCACTCATTCATCTAGTCCTTGATTAATCATAAATATTTAAAGGTATTATGACTTTCCGCTCTAAAAAGTTACTTAGCTTCGGTTGTAGCTAAAGTATGAGCTAAAATCATCCTTTGCTCTCTATAAATATACCCACCTAAACAAATCCCCTCTCAACACTCATCACCCTCGCATCTACCGTACGTTCTAGCTTTCCCTCAATTTGACTGCATTGCGACTCTATCTCACGTTTAGACAGTCCAACGATCACAAACGTCCACTCACTGGCATCATGCCGATCCCGCTCGCCGCTCTCACAGACTGCGACGCTTGGCGTATTGCCAAAGCGTGCATGTAAGCCGCCCATCCGTTGACGCTTTTCTTTTAACGAACTACAGCCAGGCAATGAAAACGTCAGTGTTAAAATAGCGATATGCATTTTATGCTCCTTGCCAAAAAAGCTTATACTGTATCGTATCACTTAATGGTTTTTCTGATAATGCCTACGCGTCAGCTTCCAGACCCTTTATAATAGCGTAACAACACTAACCAACATGCGTATCTAATCCATGACCTCTATCAGCTACGTAAAGCAGCAGCACATTACTCGACTATGCGTGCGCTGCGGCTTACTCCTTATGCAATATGGCGCTGAGTCTGCCGTGGTGGTGGATTTATGCAAACGCTTAGGCATCGCCTTGGGGATGAACAGCGTCGAGTGTTCGCTCAATTTTAATGCCATTACCTTGACGACCATCTGTGACGAGCGCTGCATCACTACTACCAGAGATACGATCAATCAAAGCATCAACGTCAATCTGTTGGTACAAATCCAGCAAATCGTTAATAAAACTGAAGCTACTATCGATCATGACGGATTAATTAACCGCACGACTCTGGCTTTTGATGAATTGGATAAGACCGTGTACCCGACGTGGTTAGTCAGTTTATTTGTTGGCACATCCTGTGCAGCATTTGCTTATCTTAATGGTGGTAGTTGGTCGATTACGGCGGTGACATACATCGCTGGCATGGTGGCGATGTTTACTCGTATATATCTATCCAAGCATCACTTTAACCCTTTTATCACTGTCATTGTGACGGCTTTTATCGCCTCACTGATTGGGGCAACGACCTACTACTTTGATATTGGTAACAATGCCGATATCGCCGTTGCCTCCAGTGTGCTGCTACTGGTACCCAGCTTTCCGTTGATTAACTCTTTGTCCGATATCTTAAAAGGCTATGTCAATATTGGCGTTGGGCGTGCTGTTTTTACCTATATGCTTACTTTATCCGCGTGCGTTGGTATCGTGATGGCATTGATTTTACTGCAAATACAGCACTGGGGATTTTAAGATGTGGTTTGTTGAAACCGTCGTACTGTCTTGCATTATCACCCTTGGTTGGACGCTGATGTTTAGTGTACCCAGACGCTATATTTTGCCTTGTTTGCTGATGACGGCGTTTGGCTTTGGATTAAAGACTGCTCTTGTCCATCAACATATCCATCTCGTGGTTGCTAGCTTTTTTGGGGCGATGCTAGCCAGCTTCTTGGGTGTGTATTTTTCTAAGAAATATACTTTACCGCCCAAAGCACTTATTTCACCTAGTGTCATCTGTATGATGCCTGGTATTGCCGCTTATAAAGCAATGGTTAGTATGGTGCAGATTGGCTATTTTGGCTTTTCAGATGAATTATTTGGCCAAATGATGGGCTATTTGTTTGAAGCATTATTTGTGACCTCAGGATTGGTACTTGGCTTATCTATTCCGGGACTGTTATTTTATAGACGTCGCCCTATCGTCTAGATGGGTTTAGGTAGATTTACATATCTAAATGCTGGACTTCTCTTAACCAAATACTGTTTATATTCAAGCGATTCGACATATACTAACTACAAAAAACTTGTAAGATGGATGATAAGACCCATTACAGTGAAGTCGGAAGCAGCATCAATAACAACTTAATAAAGAGACCGTATTATGACCAAACATTATGACTATATCGCCATTGGTGGCGGTAGCGGCGGCATCGCATCAATCAACCGTGCGGCGAGCTATGGCAAAAAATGCGCTATCATCGAAGCCAATCAATTGGGCGGCACGTGTGTGAATTTGGGCTGTGTTCCCAAAAAAGTAATGTGGTATGGCGCGCAAGTAGCCGAAGCTATCCATAAATATGCGCCAGACTATGGTTTTGATGTTGACGCCAAAGGTTTTGACTTTCAAAAACTGGTACAGAGCCGTCAACAATATATCGAAAACATTCACCGCTCTTATGATAATAACTTGGCCAAAAATGGCGTAGAAGTTATCAAAGGTTTTGCTAAGTTTGTCGATACTAACACTGTAGAAGTCAATGGCGAGCTAATCACTGCCGACCATATTTTGATTGCTACGGGCGGTCATCCGATCCAGCCAGATATCAAAGGCGCAGAATACGGCATCGACTCTGACGGATTCTTTGCGTTGAATCACTTGCCAAAACGTGTGGCGATTGTAGGCGCAGGATATATCGCTGTCGAAATCGCAGGCGTGTTAAATAGTCTCGGCGCTGAGGTGCATCTATATGTGCGTCAACATTCACCGCTGCGCGCGTTTGACCACAGTGTGGTAGAGGCATTGCTGATAGAAATGGAGCAAGACGGTATCCAGTTGCATACCAATACCACGCTCACTGAGGTTAATAAAAACGAAGATGATAGCCTGACGTTATGTACCAAAGACGGTAGTCTAGATACGACAGATTGCTTGATTTGGGCCATTGGTCGTGCGCCATCAACAGACGGTATCAATCTGCAAGTAACTGGTGTCGAGACGACTGAGACTGGCAAAATCAAAGTCGATAAGTTCCAAAACACCAATGTTGAGAATATCTACGCCGTTGGCGATATTATCGAAAACAGTGTTGACCTAACCCCAGTGGCGATTGCCGCAGGTCGCCGCTTATCAGAGCGTTTGTTTAATAACAAGACAAATGAGCACTTAGACTACTCATTGATACCGACGGTAATCTTTACTCACCCTGCTATCGGCACGATTGGCCTGTCTGAAATCGATGCGGTAGAGCGCTATGGCAAAGAAAACATTAAATGCTATAAATCGACCTTTACTTCTATGTATAGCGCGGTGACTCAGCATCGTCAAAAATGCATGATGAAACTGGTATGCTTGGGCGATGATGAAAAAGTTATTGGCCTACATGGTATTGGCTTTGGTGTCGATGAGATGATTCAAGGCTTTGCAGTCGCTATCAAAATGGGTGCAACCAAGGCTGACTTTGATAATACCGTTGCCATCCATCCAACTGGCTCAGAAGAGTTTGTGACCATGCGTTAAGCGCGCTAGGTTCTCTGGTTAGTCTTAGCTATTATAAAAAAGGATGCCATGTGAGCATCCTTTTTTATTGTCAGTCTTGTTACAAGTATATGTCTTCATATATCTAAAACACCTTGACGACTTTCATATGGCACTTGTGATTACTGTGCTTTCTATAAATCATTCGCTTTGAAAAATTTAAAGTAAGGCCTACTGACAGCGCAATCCTGTTGCTGCTATGATGCGGTTAATACTGACCGTTGAGAGATGACTGTGTGGCAGGTGTACCTTTTTATATTACCGATTGGTATCGGAATTATGACGTTGGCAGCAAGTCTATTATTTTTATTTGCTTACCTCATGTCTGATGACAATACCACGCGCTTGCCAGCATTTAACTGGTTCAAGCGCTTGATCATAGTGGCATTCTTACTATTGAGCATGGGACTATTTATGACCTTTGGATACTTTTGGGGTTAAGTGAGATAGATTGTTTTTTCAATATCTTTTTATTTGACCACCTGATTAACTAACTATTTTTTCTAGTTCTAATAGCTCTAAATCATCACGCTTTGGTTCACCATTATTACCATCGTTTGGAAACGGCATTTTATTGCCATTTAATTGATAGCCACGGCGCTGATAGTAAGCTAAAAGCTCAGGACGATGACTTAAAATAGACATGGTTAGACGACTTGGCTGATTCAGGGACTGTAAATGACGATTTGCAAAAGTCTCAGCCGCTTGTAAAATAACGTTGCCTACGCCTTTTCCTTGTAGCGCAGGATGCACCGCAAACATACCGATATAAGCTTTTTTATTTAAGTTAGCATCAGTTTTGATATCAACAGCGATACAACCAAATATCTCACCTATCTCTTCTCCGTCACGGTCGCCCGTTGTCGTTATTGGATAGACAAAATAATAGTGATTAGTATCATTAATCACGGCAGCCAGCTCGGCTGATGTAGTTCGAATACCACCTATCAAATCGGCTTCATTGGTCCAGCCTGTTGTCTCCCGATAGCAGCAATTTAACAACTGCTCAAGTGCGCCAATATCATCCAATGTCGCTTCACGTAGAAATACCAACTCTTTATCAAAGTGATCTACGTTCATATTGCTGCTTTTTATATTATCGTCGCTCATATTATAATTCTTCCTTTTTTATCTACGTATAGTTGAATTCAAATAATTTCGATACAAGAAAACCGAGTGCAAGTTATACATGAGTATACTTAGCGAGGGTGACGATGTAGCGGATTTATATGTATTTGACTATAAAAAAACTGACTTAGATTCCTAAGCCAGCCTAAATATTAATACGTATTGCTTAATAGTACTAGCGCGATAACGCCTGCGCTTGCTCAATCATATTAAATCCTGCATTGAGCTGTGCACGTGTCGGCGCATGACCACGGCGCAATAACTCAGAGAACGCAACCAACTCTTTGTCACGTCCAAGCGTACTTGCTGCACTAGCCCGCGTATTCTCGTCTTCATCATCGAAATAGTATTCGATATAGTCAAGCGTATCTGGCGTACCAAATAAGATATTGTACTCAGGTGTCACTGCATGACCGCTATAGCGTAGGCTCTTGCCATACTGCATGGTCCAGAAGAAAGGAATGCGCGCCTCCAATGACTCAACACTGTCATCATCTAATATCGCAGCAGCCGTGACCATGCCATGTTGCAAAGCCACGCGCCAGTGCTCAATACGCATACGGCCCATTTGGTTGCTAGCTTTTGCAATATCGCCTAGCGCATAGACGCCATCACGCAACTGTAAATGTGCATCGACTTGTACGCCATCTGGATCATTAACTTCACTCAATATTTCGGTACGTGGAGACACACCTGTACCCAAGACCACGATATCGGCATCAATATGCTCACCACTCGCCAGCGTGACACCGCCTACATTTGAGAAAGCCTGATCATATTCATCTCTGTCCACTTGACGGTCAACCTTGGTAATTTCATTGACAGTTGCATCAAATACAAAGTTTATGCCCTTTTCTTCATGTAGCTTAATTAATGCATTACTCACAGTCTCTGAGACGATATTGCCCATCACACGATTGTCTTGTCCTACTACTGTGATAGAAGCGGTCGTACCTGCCTGCGCTAATGCAGAGGCAACTTCCATACCGATGAACCCTGTACCAATGATTACCACACGCTGATCATGACTGGCCGCTTTAATCAATTTAGCATCTGCCATGCTGCGTAATGTGTATACACCGTCTACATCTGCCCCAGTAATAGGCGGAATGGCAGGCGATGCACCAGTAGCCACTACTAGAAAATCTGCAGTCTGTCGTTCGCTGTTTCCATTTTTATCTTCTACAACGATGGTCGCCTCATTAGGGATTACTTCGCTAACCGTCTGGTTTAGACATAACTCAATCTTGTTGCTACTCGCCCAATCAGCACCGCCTAACAGCAACTTGTCTTCATTCATGTTTCCTGCCAAAAACGCCTTAGATAACAATGGACGATTATAAGGTGCCTTGTCATCTTTACTAATCAGCGTAATCTTGCCGCCATAACCACCCTGACGCAATTGATCGGCCGTCATAAATCCTGCACCGCCGCCACCAACGATAATAGTATGAGTATCAGTTAACTTGTCATTTTCGACCTGTCCCGTTACCTTAGCTGAGGTATCAACCATCAAGCTGTCACCATCATGAGTGAGTTTATATTGAGTCAAACCTTCTGTTGCGATCGGCTCTAGTAGTGACCCATCGCTGGTATCAAAACTCGCATGGTGCCAAGGACAGACTACTCGATTGCCACAGCGCAGACCGTTACCTAAATCTGCACCAGCATGGGGGCACTTACCATCAAATGCTCGGAACTCATTGTCATCACGAGTGATTAAAATGATACTATCGTCGTCTTGCTTGTAAGATTTCATGCCACCACTTGGAATATCCGCTTTGCTGATGGTGACTGTATTGATCATCGCCTTGGTCATAATGCTTCCTTAACAGTTATAATGATATCTAATGACAGTAGGTTGAAAATGACCGTAGTCACCAGACAAATTCAACTTATCCTATTATTTTTAATATGCTATGCATTGATAGTAGCAAGAGCGCCTCGCACACGATGTTTTTTTGTATGTTTGCTGCGTTGCAAAACGTAATTATGCGACTTTATTTTCCGCGCTCTTTTTACTGCTCATCATTATTAATAAACAAAATAAAAGACGACCTTATGACTTCTCAAGATAATCAAAACGAAATAACTACTACTTCTCAAGTCAGTTTAGATAGCCAAGTGGTCGCTACCAATCAAGATGCCAGTGAGCAAACTGATCTGGCTCATATTGATATCACCGCTATTACAGATACCGAGAAGTTACCACAGCCAAGCTTGCAGCCCTTAAAGCAAGCGACTTATAAAGCCAAGACAACTGATTTTATCGTCAATGAGCTATTGCCACTGGATTTTACTGGCGAAGGTGAGCATCTATGGCTACATATCGAAAAATCAGGTATGAATACTGCTTATCTGGCAAAGCTATTGTCAGAATGGGCAGACATTCCATTACGTGATGTTGGCTATTCGGGGTTGAAAGACCGTCATGCATTGACGACCCAGTGGTTTAGTTTGCGAATACCAAAAAAGCAATTACCACCTACTAAGTTTGCACCAGTAGACATTGGCGAAAATGAGTCTGTCGCTATCCTTTCGCAGCACTGGCACAATAAAAAACTCAATCGCGGTACGCATCGTGCCAATCAATTTGTTATTACTTTACGCGATATTCAGTTTACAGAGCATGACACTGATTCTTTGCCACCTGAGCAATTACTGTCTGTAAAAGAGGCCGTCGAGCAGCATTTAACGCGCATTAGTGAAAATGGCGTACCCAATTATTTTGGTCCACAGCGTTTTGGACGTAATGGTAATAATGTTAGAGAAGCCTTGAGATTATTTGCACGTCCAGTGTCAGAAAAACGCCCGCAACCAAAAAAGAGCAAACGTAAACGTGCGCCGCGCGAGCAAAACACGATGGAATTGTCTGCTGCACGTAGTTTGATATTTAATGAAATATTAGCGTCACGGGTTCGTGACGGTAGCTGGAATACAGGGCTAGCTGGCGAAGTGTTCAACTTGGACGGCTCAGGATCGATATTCACCAGTGAGGCACTAGATGACACGTTGTATGCTCGCATTGATAGTGGTGATATCCATCCAACTGCGGTGCTATGGGGCACGGGCAACGACAAGGTCTCTGGTAGAGCTGCAGGTTTAGAGACCGAGGTAGTACAACACAGTCCACTACTTATGCAACTAGCAACGGGATTAGAGCAGCGCGATATCAAAGCACAGCGACGTGCGCTACGCTTACCTATCGAAGCGTTAACATGGGAATGGTCGGACGATCAGACGCTGGTATTAAACTTTACTTTGACTACGGGTAGCTTTGCCACCAGTGTGCTTGCAAGCTTAGTACAGCACTTAGTGTATTGATGGCATTAAACTGGCGTCTAAGTTGGACTAATCAATAGAATATAAGCCATACCGATAACACTTATATAATTTTATCGGTATGGTTATTTATTAAAGGCTAACGGTTTTTGTAAAGCGATTGCTTACCGCCTTCTTTTTCGGCCCACATTTCATTGGCACTGACAACTTGATTACGACCACGGTGTTTCGCTTCATACAAAGCTTTGTCCGCAGTGCTGATTAAACGCTGGCAGATATCACTAGGCAGCTTTTGCATTGAGGCGATTTGGCTTTCCGCGCGCTGAGTAGCAATCGGTTTAATGAAGGGCGACGTTCGAGCTGTGGTCTTTTGCTGTATGATCGTTTCATACCCTTGGACAATACAAGCTCGCTCTTCGTGAGTTAAAGTATATAATCCAAAGCTTGCTGTCACATTGAAATCAGCCAGACCTTCAATCTTCATAACATGTTCAGCAATATTTAGGCGCAATTGTTCAGCTATCAACATAGCACTATCATGCTTCGTATCTGGCAATACAACCAAGAACTCTTCACCACCATAGCGGCTAATGATTGTCTTATTCGTTAATGATTGCGATAACGTCTGTGAGATTTCAATCAAAACTTGATCACCTACGTCATGACCATAGTTGTCATTAATCTGCTTGAACCAATCCAAATCTAAGAGCATGACACTTAAGTCTTGTTGCCCTCTCACTGTTGCCAAAGCATACTTCATTTTCTTCAGACCGTAGCGGCGATTTTTAAGCTGCGTAAGCTCATCCTGATTAGCATGTCGCAGGGTCTCAAACCGACTATCATCTAACACCAATAGCAAAGCACGAAACATATAAACGATAAAAATTGCTTTTGGCAATGCTAAATACAAATGAGTCGACCGCCAAAAAAATACGGATGAGCGCTGTAGCTGGCTGATACTATCCCAATTCAAAATCTTGTTCTTAAAGGCTAACGCAGCCACTGCATTTTCAGTAGCCATAATCTCGTTGTGAATTAAATAATTATGACTCTCAAGCATGGGGTGAATGACAGTCAATTGGCGTAAATTAGGCAGGCTAATACCACAGTAAGGAGACATAATAGCCAATAACATTAAAATAATATGTAGCCAGAACATACGCCAAGCGTAGCGGCGCTTGATCAACATCATACCTAGCATAGCGCCACCGACGAGCGACACGCCTGCAAACAAACTACTGTACCCTATCATCACAATAACAGTAGAAATGTAAGCGGTATATACCAAAACTAAAGCTATCTGCCATCTACATAAAACAACTTCGTCATCGTTGCTTGAATGAAACAAGCCTTTGACCATACATAAAAAGAACAGTCCGACAAAGCTTATCCCGAGCCATAATGGATATAGATAGTGCATATTCACATAGGTATTTAATGCATCTTGCTGCCACCATACATACAAGCACCATAGCCAATGCAATGACACTTCTAACACGATAAATAGAGCCATCAGCGATGTTCTGTCAGCAGCCTGCCACTCAAAAATCATTTGAGAGATTTTTTTGTAACCTAGATGGGATATCGATACAGCCATATATGGGCTACCGCAAAGAGTATAAATACATTAAAAGGTGTGAATAGGTTGAAGACATAAGTACTAAAATCAAAGCAAAAGTATATTATTTGCTTTAAAATTTCTTTATCAAGTGTTGCAAGTTCTGCTCTTATTATCAATCTATTTTATGCATTTATTTCCCAATATTTTCTCCATGAACGTAATTGTATTTAAGTCTTAACCTTAGACCTTGTTCATTGCAATGAACGGGACCCTATCACTACTAGAGATAACTATAAAAAAACGGATTTTGCTCACTAAGCAAGCGTTGCAAAAGACTCCCAAACTCCTTGTTGGTCATCATTTAAAATAGGAACATCGCCCAAGCGTCGCCAAGGCATATTGCTACCATGGAAGTCGCTACCAATAGATGCCGCAAGACCATGTTCAGCAATGCTACGATCAACCATTCTTCGCGTACTAATCGGCTCACTAGCGGCTGGTAATTCACAAGCATCTCCGCCAAGCTGTGCAAACTCTTCTATCAGTTTACGCACGCGAGTAGCCGATAGCTGATAGCGCGTAGGATGCGCGAGCACTGCTTTACCGCCACAGGCATGGATTAATTCGATACCATGCTGCATCGTCAACGCCTCAATTGCTACATAAGCAGGTTTATTATCCGCCAAGTATTTATCAAAGGCTTTTTGAACGGTTTTAACTTCACCGCGCTCGAATAATACCTGCCCAATATGGGCACGTCCGACTGCTTGCGGGTTACCACCCGCTTTATCGAGCACTGCCTGCCATAGCTCATCATAATTGATATCTAATAGTTCACTTAGTTTTTCGACGATACGCTGACCACGAGTGGCTCGACTGTCTTGCAATTGCTGCAACGTTGCATGCATTTTTTCGCGATCAGTAAAGTCCAGCCCAAGTACATGAATGATTTTATTAGTGGACTTATTCTTCCCATACCCACCGCTTAATGTATGCTCACAGCTAATCTCAACGCCATTAATAATTTGCATATCACAAGCGCTAGCAGCGTCTCTCGCCTCATCAATTCCTGCCAACGTATCATGATCAGTCAATGCCAATACGTTGATTCCCGCTGCATGGGCACGTTGTATTACTTCAGTCGGTGCATAAGTTCCATCTGAACAAGTACTGTGGCAATGTAAGTCAATTTTCATAAGATAAGCCTTAAAGTATTGAATAAAATAAGAGTAAAGTAAGCGTTAGGTAGCAGGTCATCGTTATTACTATTATGAGTATTCTGACCTGCCTTAATAGTTCTATAGATTTAGCAGTTATCACTGCTGTATTTGGCCGGTAGTATAGCCGTCAGACACAATAAAAAAGTATTACTATGTAGGTTGCGTATATCGCATGATTATCGTGTTGATTGCTTTTTTTTGATGCAGTAGACGTGTAAACTACCCCATACGTTTTTGTTGGACATATCCTTTGCTATGAAAGCATTATTAGACTTTATCCCCTTAATTGCCTTTTTTATCGCGGCTCGTTATAACGGTATTTTAGCAGCAGCTGGAGCTTTGCTCGTCGCTACTATTATCGTTTATGCCATTCATTTTATTCGTCAAAAAGGTAAGTTTGATAAGCAGCAATGGGTTGTTTTATTATTAACGATTTTATTCTGCGGTGGCACATTACTGCTGCGTGATGACATTTATTTGCGTTGGAAGTCACCCATTATCAATGGTATTTTTGCATTAACGCTATTTGTTAGTGCCGCAATTAACAAGCCATTGATGCAGCTTGCGATGAAAGAAGTATTTACTCTGACACTTAGCGGCTGGAAAAAACTGACTGTTGCTTGGGCGCTGTTTTTTGCCCTAATGGGTGTACTACATTATATCACAGCGTTCACAATGTCAGATGAAGCATGGATTAACTTTAAAACCTATGGCTGGATTCCGATTATGCTGGTATTTGTCGTGGCTCAGTTTGCTGTACTAAAAAAGCATCTCAACCCTGCGCTTACAGACAAAGCTGCTAAATAGCTCCTACTGCCCTTTCATAGCAGGAATCACAACTTTATCGCTATGGCGTTTATACTAAGCCCATATAAGCTCATTATTACTTTTTTATTATTCACTAAGGAAGTCTCATGTCTTTATTTACCATCATTGGTCATGACGTGGCTAATAGCAGTTCACAACGTCTAATTACTCGTACTGAACATATTGAACGCCTAAAAGCACTGCATCAACAAGGCCGTCTCGTTATCGCAGGTCCAACGCCTATCGAGCATGGTAAGAGCGATATGTCAGGTAGCTTAATTATTGCAGAGTTTGACTCTATTGAAGCGGCCCAAGCTTGGGCAAACGATGAGCCTTACTTACGTGATGGTGTATATAGTCATGTCGATATCAAACCATTTGTTCAAGCATTGCCAGTACCAACTGATAATGACAATCAAGTAGCTGCATCGTGATTCAAAGTGTCTCTTTTTTACATAACTGCTGCTACAAAAATGGTCTGATTGGTCTGATGTTAATGACAGCGATTTCAGCTCACGCTGCGCCTGCTGTTGATGCTACCGACCCAACAGCAGTGATACCAGTAACTGATCAAACAGCGCCGTCTGCCTTGCCAACAAATAACTCAGCGCTAGATATCAATGATACCTTGGCGGCACAGTTGCAACCATCTACTAAAGCGTTATCAGCTGCCAATCAAGAACTGCTCAGCCGTAACGCACAACTGCAGCGTCAAGTGAACGATTTACAGACCCAAGTCAATGTCCTGGTTTACGAAAGTAAAGGACAATTGTTTCTATACGGCGCGTTTACCGTTTTGATCAGCTTGTTAGTTGGCATTTTTGTCTCGTGGTTAGTATTTGTTCGTCGTGAGCGTTGGTAGCGTAGATTTTGCTATCGCTGATTTGTATTAAGTTACCCCGCTACTCTTGACCAAATGTCGATATCATTGATCTGCCACTGCTAATCGTTTAGCTACCGTTACTGATATTTCTAAGAAGCGTCTCATGTCTATCGCCAATCTTCAAAACCCTAAATACTTAAATGTTATCACGCCTGCCAAGATTGACTGGCAATCGGATGATACTGGTAATATGGTGCCAGTATCAGGTGAGTTTGGGGACGTTTACTTTTCTCATGCGGATGGTTTGGCAGAGACGCGTCACGTATTTATAGAGCACAATCAGTTGTCAGAGCGTTTGGCACTCCTTGCACCAAAGCAATGCTTTACGATTGCCGAGCTTGGCTTTGGAACTGGGCTAAACCTACTAGCGACGTGGCAATTGTGGCGACAACTACGTGAAACTAATCCGCAGTTAGCAACGGCTCGCCTGCACTTTATTACGACTGAAAAATTCCCTATACCGCTAGCAGATCTGACGCAGATACTTGCGCTATGGGGCGAGCGAGCGCCTGAGCTAATGGCTTTTATTAAGCCGCTTTTGGCTGCATATCCGCCACTGATTGCAGGCTGTCATCGTTTAAGTTTTTCTTATGATAACTTAACTGTCGATATGTGGCTTGGTGATGCAGCAGACAGTCTAAGCAAACTGGCATTAGACCATTCTAACCAGCATACGCCATATGTTGACGCTTGGTTTTTGGATGGTTTTGCTCCCTCTTGCAACAGCACCTTGTGGGCTGACAGTATCTTTGCACAAATGCAGCGCCTATCACGTCCAGATACGACTGCAGCCACTTACAGCTGTGCAGGCATCGTCAAGCGCGGACTAAGAGATCATGGCTTTCAAATTAAGAAAGTCAAAGGTTTTGGTCGAAAGCGAGAAATGCTAACGGCTATTATGGCTAATGCGAAAAGTAATGACCTTACTGACGATAACAACAGTCACCATGAGAAGCAGGAAGCGACTTATAGCACATTTGAGCATGTTGTCGTTATTGGTGCAGGTGTTTCAGGTTTACTAACAGCTTGGTCGCTTGCCAGTCGTGGTATAAACGTCACTTTACTAGATAAATCAGCGCCCTTAGCAGGTGCATCGGGCAATCCTAGAGCACTGCTCGCACCTAAAATGACTCCGATCCACCATGTTGACGAGCATCTACATACCATAGGTTATTTATATAGCAGCAGACTGTATCGCGACCTCAATCAAACAGCCATACAACTTAATACAACACCAGTGCTTGAACCAACTGGCGCCCTTGATTTGCTTATAAAAGCCAATATCGGTACGGAACAAATTGCAGACTATCCTGATGAGATGGCGACCACGTTATCTCATGAGCAAGCTCAGACTGCCAGTAGGTTAAAAGAGCAAGATCTAGCAGAGAACTTGTATTTACCACAGTCTGGTCTGGTCAGTCCACAAGCATTAAAAGACATCATACTGACTCATCCGCTCATTCGTTTTCAGCAATTAGAAGTGAATAAAATCAACGAAACTGAGCAGCAAGTTTATATCGAAGGTATTAATGAAAACCAAGAGTCTGTCACAATGACAGCTGATCATATCGTCATTTGCGCTGCTTTTGAGAGTCATCAATTAGATGAGCGTGTGTTTGACTGTCGTAAGATTCGTGGGCAGCTGTCTTGGTTTAGCCCCTCGACAGAGCAACTCACAAAGATACCCAAAATACCGCTAAAATATAGTGGCTATTGTGCGCTGTTCAACGCGCAAGCTAGAGATAATGAGTTAAATACAATAGTCGCTGACAAACCTTATCTGTTGCTTGGTGCGAGTTTTATCCGTAATGACACAACTACAGACATACGTGATGAGGAGCATCAGATTAGCCGGGACAAGCTCATCACTGCTATTCCTGAGATGGCCTCTATTATTCCAGCGGATACAAGTCTGTGGCAAGGACGAGCTGGCATTCGCACTCAAACGCCTGATTACCATCCTATCGTTGGACAATTAGTAAATAGCCAACGGATATGGACCATGAGCGCGATGGGCGCAAAAGGTTATGCGTTAGCACCTGTTTGCGCTGAAGCATTAGCAGGTATGATGCTAGGGTTATTTGCACCACTTTCAGAAGCCATGCTAGCTCGTCTATCACCCAATCGTACACGTTTGCAGACACCGCTTGTTTAAAAAGCGTCGTTTTATTGTCTGAAGTGTCGATAATCAAGCACGTTAGTCTCTATCATTCATTTTAGACTTAACGGTACCAAATAGCGATTTGCTAGCATCAGATTCGTGTGATGCTTGATGAGTTATTTTGGCACTGTTCTTAGTATCGTCAGAAATCGAAGGTGCGGTTAATGTGCGTATTTGCGCTTCATCACGAGTATTTTTCTGAATAGTAACCGCTGCAAACAAACTCATCGTAAACGCCATCATATAAAACCCTTTCTCGCTTAGGCTTAGTCCTCCTGCATACATGAGACCGATTGCAATAAGCGCAATGGATAACCCTAGTGCTGCCCAACTGATTAGGTAATACATATTTGTTGTTGGGATGCCTTCACTACGATCACGCAGCGTTTTCTGTAGGCTAATGGCAGAATAAAGACCGAGAGCGAGCACCGCTACATAATAGCCCTTTTCATTTAATAACATGCTTTGTGCATTCCATAGCCCAAGTAAATACGCAACGACACCAACCAGCATTACTGCCCAAGATGTTCCAACATAAGCGGTTGTCGGCTTATAAGCAGTTAACTGACTCTTAGCAATCGTGTCGTTATTCATTTTTATCCCTAATTAAAAATAAGTATATACTCTGTGGCGCAGTACGTTTTTTTATCAAACTATGTTTTGCTTTAACATAACACAAGCATGTTATATTGTAATACAAAATTATTTCTAATAACCAATAGCATTTTCAATGACAGAGCTCCGACATGTCTTTTTTTAGCTTGCTTGTTTTACTTAGCCTTATTCTTGTTGTACCCGTTTTTTTCGTGATGAAAGAAAAGTCGAAACGTACACAAACTGACTCTATAAAGCGACATAAAGAGTATTTAGAAGCAGCAAGCCTCCATAGTACCCAATCTCAGAAAGTACCCGTAGTAACAAAAGATGCTATGTATGAATATGAACAAGATAACTCTGTAAGTGTTATTAGCTTCTCAGCTCAACATCCATTTATCAAACTGCTCTATAACGAGCAAGTTCCTCAAACATTTCGAGCAATAATGGATGATATTGGGCAACAGTATGAATCGACTCATCACAGCGAAATTACTGAATCACAGCTATTCACCTTCAACAAATTTATTAGCACGCGTGTTCCAGAGTTGATTACTGATTACTTAAGCCTTGATAAACATTACGCAAAGACGGTCATTATTGATGTGGATAAACAAAGTACCAGTTATGACATAGTGCTAGACCAGCTGGGCACGATTTTAGACTTTGCACAAAAGCTCAATACGCAAAGCCAAGGTGGCGTCGTCGATAAGTTACTTGCTAGCCGTCGCTATTTGAATGATGTCTATAAAGACAGCGGTATGGCAATCGACAGTCTAAAAATAAAATGAGGTTTTCATGTCTTACCAAACCACTCTTACACTACCTGCCTATGCGCGTGGCATTCATATTATCACTCCGAGGATTAGAGAAGCAGTTTCTCAGCTGTTACCTCACTCTGCCAAGGTAGGGTTGATTCATCTGTTTTTGCCACATACGTCAGCCAGTCTCACGATCAACGAAAACGCTGATCCAGATGTCAGACTAGATACAGAAGATTGGCTCAATAAAATCGCGCCAGAAGATCAGCCAGAGTATCGCCATACTTTAGAAGGCTCAGACGACCTGCCAGCTCATCTTAAAAGCATGATGCTTGGGGTAAGTTTGACTATTCCGCTTGTCGATGGTGAGTTAGGACTGGGTACGTGGCAAGGGATTTACTTGTGTGAGCACAGAAACCTTCAAGAATATGGCGGACAGCGTAAGCTGGTGATTACAGTAAATACGTAATAATATACTGTCAGTAAATAGCAGGTTGACCCTTGCAAATTGCCACATCTACGTAGAGCGCCATTAACGGATAAAGCTGATTATGAATACTCCCTTCTCAAAAATACTAAACTTACGAAAATCTAAACTGCTTTATCGTACAACTCCTGCTGTTTTCTTTAGTCTATTGCTACTTACTGCTTGTCAAAAAGATTCAGAACCTGAAGCAACTGATAAAACTGCAGCTGAAACTTCTACGCAAACCACGCCAGTAACGACTAATATTAACGTTGATGACACCGAAGACAGCAATACCAATGACGCTCAAAATGTAGTACAGACTGATGCTGATTCAGAAAGTGATATGAGCGTAACGGAGTTAGATAAAGATCTTGGTGATACTGCGTCCACTGCAAATGATAGCGCTGAAAAACCTAACCCAGAACAAGCTATCAAAGGCGCACAAATCACTGATGTTCGTTATAAAAGTGTAGCAGGTGAAAATCTGTCCGTAGTCTTTGAGACGTCGGCAGCTGGCATGCTTAACGCTATCGTTACTCGTCCCAACCAGCCAAAAATGACATTAAGCGCACCTGAAGGCCAAGGCAATAATCCCACCTATCAATCAGCTGATAGCAGTGTCCAACTCGTCAGTCATGCTGGTGGCGGCACTATCGACCTTATCCAAGACAATAAGACTACTAGCTTTGATGCTGTCAGTGCTGAAGCAGAGGTAATCACTGAATAAAACCTGCTTCGCTTTCTGTTTTAATACTCTATTCAAAACCATAAAAAAAGCGGCAAACGTTATTATCGTTGCCGCCTTTTTTGTTTCTGTGACTTACTTTGTACCTTCTTATCTCTACTGAGCTTCGTAATGGGTAACGAGTGATAAGTTATTGTATTTAACCAAACCCAGTTGATTAACCAAACATCCCGACCAGCCAGCTTATCACCGTCCATAGCCCCCAACCGACAAACACAATGACCAGCAGTCCAAGAAAATCAGGGATATGCAAATACAGCCAAGCAACGATTGGATTGCGCCAAAAAAACCTAAAGCGGCTTTGCTGCTGTTTGTCTTCTAATGACTGATGCAAAAACGGTCGATCCATATGCATGGTTTCGGTAATCCCATACTCATGGTGTAAATGCTCGTGCACGATAGCTAGTGTCTTACGACTAGGACGAATAAAAATATCTAAGAACGTACCAATGCCAGGCACGATACCAACGACCATATCAATAAGTGCCAATCTAACCGCTGGCGTCATTTTATGAGCAGGCACACCTAGCTGACGCCCTAAGATAAATGCATAACTGGTCAATGCCAATCCTGCCAAATCTCCTGCTAGAGGAATAGTGGAAAGCGCGACATCAGCACCCATTCCTTGCTTGGTAAAAGGCACTCGTACTAGTGAATCCATGGTATTGGCAAATTTTGCTAGCTTGCGTTCAGTTGTAATGACCTGGTCGCGCGTCAGACCATGCTCTGCAAGTTTTGCTTGATAGTCTACGACTGAGGCATTCGTGCCAGACAGTTTCTTTGATTTGAATCTCGGCAATTTATCGAACTTATCCATTTAGCGTTGCCCATATGCAAGCGACTGCTATAAGAGCAAAGACATAGCGCCCTACCCAGATATTAGCCAAGAATGCTTGGAAGCAAGCTAAAGGGTTACGACTGGCACAAGCGCTGTTTTGTTTGGCGAACATCATTGCGACTAGCGCCAATCCGAATACTGGCGTTACACCTAACGTGGTCGGAGCAAAGTAGTGCCACATAACCACACCCATCATTAGCAAAAACAGCATCTGAAGTATCGAGATGATAATCACATCATAACGACCGAACAGTATCGCCGTTGATTTCACGCCAATCTTTAAGTCATCTTCACGATCAGCCATGGCGTACTGAGTATCATAAGCCACTGTCCAACACATATAAGCTAAGAATAGCAGCCAGCTCCATATATCAGGAGCGCCTTGCACCGCCACATAGGACATCGGTATCGCCCACCCAAAAGCAGCTGCTAAAAATACTTGCGGCAGGTGCGTATAGCGTTTCATAAATGGATAAATAAACGCCAACATAATGGCACCAAGCGACCAGTAGAATACAGCTATAGGCAGAAAAAATAGCAGACTGGCACTTAACAGCACCAGTACTAAAAATGCAAAAACGGCTTCTTTGCCAGATAAGCGTCCATCTGCTAATGGGCGACCTTTAGTGCGAGTCACATGACCATCTACTTTACGATCTGCAAAATCATTAATCGCACAACCAGCCGCTCGCATAAATATTGCACCAAGGGCAAATATCGCGAATACCTTTAGACTTGGCAACGCTGCCGTCATTCCTTGTTGCTGTGCTTGACCCATTGCAGCGAGTAGTACGCCCCAAAGCGTTGGCCATAGAAGCAGTTCAATACCAACTGGCTTATCAAAACGGGTAAGCTGGATATAGGCTTGTAGCTTGTCTTTAAATGTCATGGTTTTTTATTATCATTAATTGGATACTTTTTATGTGTGCTTATATGCACTTATATGTTTAGCCTAGAACAACTAAATCGATTTTTAAAGGAGCTGGTTGCTGACTTTTCATGGTCAAATTACTAAACTTTAACGGGTTAATTACTGTATTTGTTGCCATAACTTATTAGCTTCGATCAGTGATACCTCAGGATATTGCTTGCGCAAAGCTTTTAACGCTGGGACTTTGTCTTTCTGTGCTGCTTGCTGACGCAAAAACGCCAGTTGCTCTTGTGGATTGCTCAGCTCTTTCAACCGTGCCTCAAGCCGCAGGATTCGAGTGCGCAGCATGATATTAATCAACAATAAAATTGCACCCATAACCCAAATGATTAACGCTGACATTCCTTGCTCCTAAATCCATTAATTCTGAACGCATAAGCTGATTGATTACGTAAATTTATACTCGTATATCCATTATCACAAACAGCAGCTGTCAGACAAAATACCCATCAAAACGCACGGCTTCATTGTGCCAGCTCTCACTGGCTAACTCACCAGCAAGCAATGGTGCAAATTGTGGACGCTTCACGACCACGCGACCTTGGCCTTGCGTACTTTTTTTGACAACGGCCTGCGCACTATTTAGTAATGCTAGCTCTTCATCTGATGTTGGTGGACGAGCTAATTGATGCAATGCTTGCATATGCTTACCGACTTTTGCACCCTTGCCTGTCTTACTATCTTGATAGCTATCCTCTGGAAACATCGGATCCAGATAGACGACATCGATTATCGTAGAATTATCTGTTACGGAATCCACCTTTAAATTCGCAAAATAGCTCAATGCATCAGTATTGATAATCTGTAGGCGGCTCATGAGTTTCTGCCAATTGGGTAGCGCACTCATACGCTGCTGCTCTACAAGTAGCAACAATGCCATTAAAGGCTGTTGTTCAAGCATAGTGACTTGTGCACCCGTACTGGCCAATATCAAACTATCATGCCCAAAGCCAGCGGTTGCATCAATAACGTGGCTATCTGACGTAGTTTTGGCCGCTTGTAATAGCAGCTCAGACTTACGACCAGCACTCACGACACGGCGCTGCAACTTGTCCCACTCAGGTGCTACACTGAGTCCATCACTTAGCCATGATAGCTTATCTTTATCATCTAATAATAGAATAGGCTGAGTAGATGCTTGGCTCAATTGCTGACGGCGCTTTTGAGTTAATTTCTCTGTAGCGACCTCTACATCTAAGAGAATTGGTAATGTATGCTCAGCTATCAATGACTGTAGGCTCTCAACCTGTGCTTGCTGGCTGTCATTGACATAGAGTAACTGACAATGTACAAAAGCACCTGTCTCGTCATACTTTTGGGGCACATCTGTCATAACCATCATCCTATTTGCTGATTGTTTTCACTATGAATTACTGGCGTGTTAAATCATTAGTATTATAAACCATGGGCTAAATCTAGCCCGCCATTTGATAACCAAAGCCCCAAGCGGCAACCAACACAACAACACCTGTGATAATGCGCAACCAAGCAAAGATAGTAAAGTCGCGGCGACTTACCCATGCCACAAGTAAGCGGATACAAAGCAACGCCACTACAAATGACACGATGGTTCCGATACCTAACACCAGCCAATCTTCACTGTTGGTCAGTACATCACCATGTTTGAGCAAATCTAGTAATGCCGCGCCGACGATAACAGGAATACCCAAAAAGAAGGAAAACTCTGCAGAAGCCTTGCGTGAGACACCTAACCATAGCGCACCAATGATAGTGGCTCCTGAACGTGACGTCCCTGGTATGAGTGCCAGGCACTGAAACAGGCCAATCATTAATGCCGTTTTTATACTGACATCTTCTGCTTCTACGGCGATGACCGCTTTAGGACGTTTTTCCACATAGAATATCAGTAAACCGCCGATGATGAGCATAATGGCGACGACGATAGGATTGAACAAATAAGCTTTGATTTCATCAGCAAAGGTAAAACCAACGATCATCACAGGAATAGTAGATACAATTAAACTCAGGCCTAGCTGCCTAGGGTTAGTCATGCCCTCTGCTTTGCCAGTCAGCAAACCCATCAGTGCTTGCCACAGTCTATCCCAATAGTCGTAAATCACTGCCAAAATAGCGCCAAGCTGTACCACCACGACAAATAAATCGACTTTTTCCTTGGTCCAAAAGCCCATCACGTCAGCTGATAAAATCAAATACCCTGTACTAGAAATGGGTAAAAATTCCGTGATACCTTCAACGATACCCATAATGACAGCTTGAACGAATAAAAGTATATCCACAGTGACTTTCCTAGAAACAGACTGGCCTAAAGAAAATGGCCTAGCAACAGACCGATTGGCTGTCCTATATTAACGTTGATTTTATATTAGTATGCGCTTGCTAAACACTAAAAGGCTGGCTGCTATCAATTGAGTTAAACTGGTAATGATTAAGATATTTATCGTAACCAGTTACAGCAGACAACTCTTCAAAAAGCATAGTTATGAAGCTATGCTTTGCCTTGCTCTTTGAGTGTTTTCCACGCTTGGTTACGTAGATATTTCGGTAATGCCTGCGCTGCTTCCGTACCACCATCGTTTGCAAACTGAGCAATACCAAGTTGTCCAATGACAACAGCATTTGGCCAAACATCTTCATGGCAGTCTTGCTGTTCATGTCGTGCCAATAGCGGTGCGCCATTACCTGCGATAGGCAGGATAAATTCAGTTTGTCTATCATAATCTAATAGCTGCTCTGTACTATCGCTACCATCAGACAATACTGGCAGCATAATGCTATGACCTAACTGATTGTCAGTTACCAACTCATACTGCCCAAAGTAGACTTGCTGCATACGCGCATCAAGAGCGCTATATAGGTGTGTCAGCCCATACTTCTGATACGCGCATTGTGCGATTGCCTGCAGGCTTGAGACGCCAACACAAGGCAAGTCATGCGCTACAGACAGAGCCTGTACCACTGCTGTGTTGATGCGGATACCACTGAACGCACCCGGTCCTCGATTGAATATTAAGGCTTTTATATCAGCAAGATCTAGCTTGGCTTCAGATAACGCAGCATCAATCATCGGTAAAATCTGCTGAGTCTGCTGACGCTTACCTGTTTCGGTATGGCTCGACAGTACCTGCCCGCTCGAATCTAAAATCGCGATCGAACACTGATCGAACACGGTATCCATTGCTAAAAACATCACAACCTCGGCTTTTACTTTTGGCGTTCTAAATTGATTTGTCAGATTTTACTAATTTTTCATAACGATCTATCATTCATGTACTATCGAAATCCAGACAGAATGAAGCAGCGCCTATCATAGCATTTAGGGTACACGAATTTTATTAATTTCTATATTTTTCACACTTTATCCATCAGTGTTTATCTACAACTAATGACAATAGAAAGCCCCAAAGCTTAATTAGCTTCGGGGCTTTGATCAAACTTCTTAAAAATAACTAATTGTTATCTAAAAGCGCGTTTTGAACTTCTTTGGCGCTTGGTTTTGCATTTCTTGCATTTGCTTTTGCATCTCTTCGGTGCTTGGCATGTTGTTTGGATCCAGTCCCATTTGCTTAGCCATTTGTTCTGGATTCACGTCTTTAGCACCACCTTGCTGACCACCACCAAACAATGGACCGCCGCCACCACCAGCACTACCGCCGCCCATGAGTCCTTGCATAGACTTCATCATTTTACTGATGCCTTCAGGTTTTGAGATCATTTTCATCATTTTTGCCATTTGCTTGTGCTGCTTGAGCAAACGATTAACATCTTGAATCTCACGCCCTGAACCTGCAGCGATACGGCGCTTACGACTTGGGTTAATCTTATCAGGGTTTTTACGCTCAAATGGCGTCATTGAATTGATTAGCGCTTCCATTTCACGTACTTTTTCTTCTGGGTTGGCATCTTCAACGGCCTTTTGCATGTCTGAACCGCCCATACCAGGCATCTTATCCAAGAAGCCTGCCATACCGCCCATACTCTTCATTTGCTGGAATTGGGTCAATAGATCCTCAAGGTCGAAGTCACCGCCCTTTTGCATCTTTTTCGCCATTTTTTCGGCTTTATCACGGTCAATTTTCTGCTCAACTTCTTCAACCAGACTTAGTACGTCGCCCATACCAAGGATACGCTGCGCGATCCGCTCAGGGTGAAACAACTCTAACTCGTCTAGTTTTTCACCGCGACCCAAGAACTTAATTGGCTTACCTGTGATGGCGCGTACAGAAAGCGCCGCACCGCCGCGAGCATCACCGTCAGTTTTGGTTAAGATAACACCCGTCAATGGCAGTGCATCATTAAAGGCTTTTGCGGTATTGGCAGCATCTTGCCCCGTCATGGCATCGACGACGAATAGCGTCTCAGATGGATTAACTGCAGCTGTTAGCGCCTTAATCTCATCCATCATGGTATCGTCGATATGTAGACGGCCGGCGGTATCAATGATCAGAATATCTTGATACTGTATTTTGGCTTCTTCAATCGCACGCTTTGCGATATCAATTGGATTCTCATCTGTGCTTGAGTTCACAAACTTAGCATTCACCTGACCGGCTACTTGCTCAAGCTGCTTGATTGCCGCTGGACGATAGACGTCGGCAGATACCAGCATGACTTTTTTCTTTTGGCGCTCTTGTAGATACTTGGCCAACTTACCCGCTGTCGTCGTTTTACCTGCACCTTGCAAACCTGCTAGCAAATAAACAACAGGCGGCTTACCTGTCATCTCTAACTGCTGGTTAGCACTGCCCATCATTTCGGTAAGCTCGTCATGTACGATTTTGACAAAGGCTTGACCTGGCGCTAACTCTTTTAGCACCTCAGCACCAAGCGCTTGCTCTTTAACGCGTTTTACAAAATCACGAGTGACAGGTAGCGCCACGTCAGCTTCTAACAACGCCATACGCACTTCACGCAGCGTGTCTTTGATATTGTCTTCGGTCAACTGTCCGGTACCGACAATATTACGTAGGCTCGACGATAAACGTTCTGTTAAGGTATCAAACATAAATAACTCTCAATTAAAATGGTTTTCAATTAAATAATACGCAATTAAAATAACTCTAAATCAAACCATTAAAATGGTTCGTAAATAATATTAGGATACGCTATAAAATATTAGGGTATTGCATGACAAGGGATATGATAAAAGAATTATATTATCAATACTATAGCATTAACATGGCTCAAAACTTATAGTCGTTTCGCAACGAACACGGCACTTATAACTGTAGTCAACTTTTTATAGATGACATATTTTATGTTTTGCACTATGCCGCGCTGCCGATCATTTATAAGTTATAAGCAAGATGGCGCTCAACTGGCACCCATTTTATGATAAATTGGACGATTATTCTAATCATTCTGATAATACCACTTTAGCGAAACATTGAGCGGCAGTTTATGCTCAGTATAAGATGAGGCTTTTTATCTGTGCACTTTGCATTCTTACTTGCTAACATGGCTTATATCTTAGTCAGCATCCATATTGGTTGGGCGCTGGCTAAGGACAAACCTATCCACAAAAGCCTCAGTTTGGGCTTATTGCTCATCGGCATGGCTGCACATGCGGCACTGCTATATCCATACGTTGTGACGCTGTATGGCTTAAATTTCAACTTATTCAATATAATCAGTCTGACCAGTTTATTTTTCTTATTCTTTTACCTGTTGTTCTGTTTATACCGCCCTATTCTTAGTCTTGGCATTTTGGCTGCACCCACTGCGCTAATAGGTATGACTGTCGGTTATATCGGCCGCGCCCCTTATCAACCACTAACCAATGTCAGTATCGGGCTTGAAATCCATATCATATTATCATTGGCTGCCTATTGTGTGCTGTTGATGGCTGCGGTACAAGCGCTATTTCTACGTCTACAAATACGTGAGCTCAAGCATCATACCATTCACCGCTTTTGGGTCAATAAACTGCCCTCCTTGCAAAGTATGGAAAGTTTATTATTCGATATGCTGTTGGTTGGCTTTGTATTGCTCAATATCGCACTGGGGATTGGATTTATCTATGTGCAAGATTTGATGGCGCAACATATCGTGCATAAGACTGTTTTTAGTCTGCTGTCGTGGTTATTATTTGGTGTACTACTATTCGGTAATTGGCGTGCAGGCTGGCGAGGCAAACGTGCGGCCAATATCACTATTTATGCTTTTATTCTATTAGCCATTGGCTTTGTTGGTAGCAAGTTCGTCTTAGAAATGCTTCTTTAGAATATATATTCAGAAAAAGGCGGTCAGCAACAACAGTTACTGACCGCCTTTTTTATATTTTTTGCCGATTCACTACTAATTTTTCTTAGTTAAATACGACGGTCTTGTTACCCGCCACAATCACACGATTTTGCACATGCCAGTTTACAGCACGTGCTAATACGTTTCGCTCAATATTACGGCCGATAGCACGCAATTCTGTCACCCCTTGGCGATGCGTCACACGGTGTACGTCTTGCTCAATGATAGGCCCTTGATCAAGCTCGGCGGTGACATAGTGCGCAGTTGCGCCGATAAGCTTAACGCCTTTATCATAAGCTTGGCGATAAGGATCTGCACCCACAAACGCAGGCAAGAACGAATGATGAATATTAATCACTTGCATGGGCCACCGTTTGACGAAATCTGATGACAAAATCTGCATATAGCGCGCCAACACTAGTAAGTCGTTACCTGCCATCAGCTTATGGATTTGCTCTTCTGCGTCGGACTTATTGTCTTTGGTTACTGGTACATGATGAAAGCTAATACCAAAGTTTTCGACTGCTTGCTGTAAATCAGGATGGTTACTGACCACGCAAGTAATTTCGCAATCGAGCAGTCCACGCTGATGTCGCCATAATAGATCTAACAACGCATGATCAAACTTCGAGACCAAAATACCAACTTTAGTCTTCGTTGCGTTATTATGTAGACGCCAATCCATATCATGGCGCTTAGCAACAGTATGCGCAAAGCTGGCTTCAAAATTTTCAATAATATCGCTCAATCCTGCCAAGGCAAACTCTAAACGCATGAAATATTGACCGCCTTCATGCGCCGTTGAATACTGGTCAAGCGTAATAATATTAGCGCCATAACGATGGATGAACTCAGAGACTGCCTGTACGATACCGGCCTGATCTTTGCATTTGATGAGCAGTGTGGCTGTATCAATAGCGCTAGGTGTCTGTTTGCTTTGAGAAGCGATGGTCGATAATGAAACCGTTTTGGTGTTGTCTGACATAGTTCGCCCAATATAAAAAATGATGACTTATCGCTGAAAAATTGCTAACAGCATAGTAAACCCGTTATTTTAATCTTTTTTGCAATACTTTGCTGAGCGAGTTGGTTGTTTTTGGTTATTTAAGGTGATTTGGTTGTTTAGAAAGTTAATGCAAAAACCCCAACGTAGAGTTGGGGTTTTTTAGATATCACTATTCAGTATTTGCTAATATTATTCAACCTTTATAGTTCTGGCAAAACCTGCACCATTACTCACGACGCCCAACGTAGCCCCTAATTCAAATGCTCGGTTAAAGTCTACAATATAACTGTTATAACCTTGCGACTGTGTATCTGGAGCGATCCCATTGATCGATACTGCATAGCTTGGCTGATATGGTGACAGTATTACTTTCGTAGTATCTTTTTCAGCATCAATATTGACACTCAAGCTATTAACACAATTTGCATTACCTGGACCAAACGGACTAGCGTCTGCGATCCAAGGGCTGAATAAGGTATCACCGGCGATATTCAAGTCACCCTCCAAGTATGGTAGCGAGTAATTCAAGCTTTGAGTATTTTCACTACCATTTAAGAAAGTTGATGCATCGAACCTTACTTTTACCCAGTTTGAATAACGGATAGGATAACGAACTTGGAAATCAGCACGACCCTCTGCATCAGTGACAAAGGAATAGCCATCATCAGCAAATGTTCCACCAATAATAGCAACTGGATTGATCGTATCCAGCACGCCATTGTTATTTACATCATCATCATTATCTAAGATGTAGTTATATTCTGGACTATCTTCACTTGTAATCCAATTAGATTGTAACAATACGATAGACCTCTCAGAGAACGTTTTAGGTTCTGGCGTACTGATGTTGCCTTCTCCATCTACCGTATTGGCCCCTTGATATGAGGTATTGCTATCTAGTAGACATACGCGACCTTGTGCATATTCTACTGCATAAGACTTGATAGATACCTCTTTGTTGGCCACGGCCTGTCCTGAGCCATCCATAACCGATATCGAGCCACGAACTGTGTAGTAGATATCGTCAGAAGATATTTTATTAGCGAACGTCAATGTCGTATAAACAGCATCTTCTGACACGGTAATATTAGTGGACTTGCTACCAATATTATTAGGGTCTTTCAATAGTCGAGCGTTGAGTGTCACGCCATTAATTGGTGAGTTGGCATTTGCCAAATACACTACACGTGCTTGACCCTTACTATCAGTGATAGCAGTTGCAGCAGACAGTCTTCCTGCTGAAGAATCTGAAGCACGGCTAAAGACAACTATCTGTCCTTCTACAGGCACGTCGTTTTTGTCTTTAACGGTCGCAACAAGCTCAGTACTACTACCCGGCGTGATCACTGACCTTACCGCTTGGAACAGTACCTTAGCTGGCGTAGTAGCTCTAAAACGCGTATCCACGGTTGTTTGATACTTGAGCTGACCATTGCTCATCTCACCCAGTACTGTCGCCTGCAATACTGCTGTGCCAGCAAGTGAAGAATTAAATACGACTGGAACTGTAATAATATTACCTTGAATATTGGAAGCCGTTATCGCTTGAGTCGAGATGACATCATTGTTCGCAAACGTCCCAATCGTTGTTTCTACTTCTAAAAGCTTACCAATAAGTGCATTCGCTTCAGCTGCAGAGTTAGTGCGAACCTGTATATTAATATTCTGGGCAACATTGACATCGTAAGAGTCTTCAATATCGATGAAGCTAATACCTGCTTGCGATACTTTAACTAAATCAATACTACTGGTACTACGCTGCGTGGTCAGTTCTCGCTCACCCGTTGCTCTCACAAAGACACGTAAGTTACCATTGCTATCAAAGCTCAAATCACTTTCGTTGACAGTAAAGCTAGCTTTACCTTCTGCATCAGTGGTCGCGGTTGCATCACTAGCAATACGCTCACCCTCAGTATTAATGAGTTCTATATTAGCATTTGCAATTGCAAGTCCCGACCCATCAGTTAAAGTAGAAGACAGGGCGGTTGTAGCATTGTCTTTTAGATTTTTTTCAGATGCTGTCAGTGTGAGTGTTGTGCCAAGTGCAGATAAGCTTAGAGATTTTTGTTCACGCACCTCCATATTGACAGTACCGTTAGCATCATATTGCGGCGTAACAATTTTGGCATTAATCACGACACTATGATTGAGGCGAGCATTGATACTGTTAGCTGCTAACAATATACCTACATCAACCCGACCACTACTATCGCTTACCACTGTACTAGATGTAGTCAACGCGGCACCGCTTGACTCTAAGTTTTCGATACTTAACTGTACCGGTACACCAGTAAGAATACCACCCTGACTGTCTGTGACGATAAATGAGGCTTGAGTTTGATCGCCGCCCGTGGTCAAGGTTGGCTTATCAGAAGACGCTATTAACTGATAGCTATCGATCGTAGCGGTATCTACTGCAACGATATAGTTTTGCTCCAACTTGATATTTTCAGCAGTGGTCGTGGTCGCTGTTAATCGTATACCAGCCTCTAGCGTTGCTTGGTTAACGTTCGCCCCATCTTCAAGAGTTAGGTTAAAGGTAGCTACGCCATCACTGTTGGTAGTAGCAGTACCGTTCGAGATACTGACACCTGTTTTTATAGGATCATCAACGTTTAACGTAACTTGACGATTGGCAATAGCACCGCCTGTATTTTCTAAACGAACAAACACTTTGAAGGTATCACCTTTGGTATTGACGACTTTATTTGCACCAATAGTAAGACTTTCAGTCGTGCCAGTTGGCACAGTCGTACGGACAGTACTCGTCTGCGTCACAATATTTCCACTACTATCAGCTGCTGATAATGCTACAACAAAGCTTGTACCTAACGCGCTCTTTTGAACATCCGTCAAGTTATTTGGTACTGCTAAAGTAAACACCGCTTTGCCTGAATCATCAGTAGTTTGACTACCAGATACCAAGGTAACTCCTTTACTAGCAACAGAAGCTGGCAGTGCAAGAAAAACTTTTTGACCAGTAACTACATTACCTTTTTTGTCTTTTGCCACTACTTCAATCTGTGTATCACCACCATTTAAGTTTAAAGCATTTACTGGATTAGCGATTAGAGAAATGGCCGATGTCATCGATTGGACTTTAATTTTAACTTGCTGTTGTTCGCTAGTTAATGTTTCTTCCAAAGTAGCTGTCAATAGTTTTTTGCTAAGCGCTTCTTTTTGCTCATCACTTAAATTATTTGGAACTACAACGTTAAAGCTAACTAAACCATTGGTGTCTGTACTAGCAGTGATATTAGAAGATCCGATTTGACCGTTTACTATTAACAGACTTGCTAGTTCAGGATTATCAAATACGAATTTCACTGTTTGATTAGTGACTTGCTCACCAGATGACAGATTATTTAGCTGTGCTTGGATAGTGGCGGTACTACCCACATTGTTTAGGATATATCCTACTTGATTATCAATATTATTAGTGGCATTCAAGATACTTAAACTAACGCTAGGCGTAGTGATTTTTACTTTTTGTATTTCTGACTTATAAGAAACATTGTTTTCAGCATAAGTTAGCTGATAGTTGATACCAGTGTTCTTTAAATCTGCTTGTTGCGCCGCTGTCAAACCTTCAGGTACATCAATAGCAAAAAGCGCCTCACCATTGAAATCTGTTGTCGCTATAGTTTGAGTGGCTGTGACACCGTACTCTAATGCTTTTGCACCTAGCTGGATAGTAACCGCTTTGTTTCTGACCGGTTGAGCACTACTCGCTTTAGTGGTTAATTTCACACCGATGTTGCCGCTACCGCCCAACACACTAATTTCTGGAGTAGTGATAGAGGCGAACTGTATACTTGTTGCTGGCTGTTCAACCTTTACTGTTTGACTGATTTTGGATTGAGTACCATCTTCATCAGTCAGTACTGCAGTGTAAGCGATACCTGCTTTTATTAGTTGATCACGCTGTGCTTGTGTTAGGTTTTGGCTGATACGAACGGTAAACTCTGCCACGCCACTGCCGTTTGTGGTTTGTTCGTTACCTTGAATAGTAATACCTGTAGTAAATCCTTCGTTAATAATAAGCTTGACTGTACGGCCGACAGCAGCACTGCCATCTTTACGCTTACCTAAGATTTGTAATTTGAACTCTTCATCTAAGACACTTGCGACTGCAGGTACACTTTGCGCAGTCAATGTAATATCGCTTTGTCCGATGTCTGAACCAATACGAATCTTTTCGCTACTGACAGAGCTAGGTACTCCTGAAGATTCTATGATGCTTGCTGTTAAAACAAATGTTGTCGCCTTTTCTAACTGCAGTTTCTGATCTTCTGTCAAGTTGTTGGGCACTCGTACTGTATAGCTAACTTCACCTTTAGCATTGGTGGTTTGTTCTGAATTATTTTCTAAGGTTAGTAGACCTGCAGCAGCTAGGCTTTCTGGTAAACTTGCTATTACTTTTTGCCCTTCTACTACGCCACCGCGGCTATCATTGACACGGAAACTAACGACTGCACTACCACCTGAGCTAGATAACTCTTTCTTATTGCTTTCGTTGAAGTTAATTTTATATTCTGCAGTAGGTAGATAAACTGTGCTAGAAGCCGTCTTTGAGGTCGATGAACGATTAGGCTCAGTTAGCACAACCGTGTAACTAATGCCATCTTTGATAAGAGTGGTACGGTCAGCCTCGCTCACAGTAGTAGCAACATTCAAAGTTACTTTGGCTTGGCCTTGAGCATCTAAAGTCACTTTGTCAGCGCTTAAGCTCACTCCAGTCAATTCATTATTAATTTTGATGGTGGCCGTCGATCCATTAATAACTGTCGGTACTTTGGAATTTTTGGCAGCAGCTGTAATAGTGATAGTTTGGCTATCACCATAAGCACTAAGACGACTAGAGTTACCCGTCACTGTTAAAGCATAATCAGAAATAGGTAGCGCTGCTTTAAATTCACCATTTGTTTCTTTGGTAGCACCATTTTCTTCTGCAATGTTGATAGCATAAGCTATGGTTTTACCTACTAGCGTTGTACGATCAGCGACTGATAATTTATCATCAACTTGAATCGTAAAAGTAGCTAAACCGTTAGTATCAGTCACTGCCGTACTACCACCAACAATAGCAACCCCTTTAACGTTGGAAATACCCAATCCAACTTGTACATTTTGAACACGAGCACCCTTGCTATTTTTGGCAATCACACTGAGAGTTGCTGTATCACCATATACATTTAAGACGTTATTGGAGACCGAACTGGTAGTCAATGAAGTACTTATATCAAGCTCACTTTCAGCAACTTGAGTGCCATCTCCACTACCTTCTCTACTAACGGAGACTTTCAGCTCTTGCGGTGCAACAGCCGTCCCATCTGCTTTATTAGCAGTGGCCATTAAGGTAAAGCCATTTGTGATTAACGCATCTTTATCTGCGACTGCTTGCGGGTTAAGCTTTAACGTATATACCGCATTACCATCGCTATCAGTTACTTGAGTGCTTTGACCTTCAATAGTGATACCGTTGGTTTCAGAGCTTAATACCTTTAATGTAACTGATTTGCCAACCATCGCACCACCTGAGCCTACTTCGGCAGCTTTGACTGTAACATTAAAGACAGCCTGCTCATCAGATAACTCGATAATAGTAGGTGATGTACTGAGTTTCTGTAAGAAAAAGTCAGGTTCAACGTCTGGTACTTGTTCACCACCGTCATTACCACTATCATCCGTTCCTGGCTGCGTAACCCCCAGATCAGGCTCTGGCGCAATAGTATCGGTACCATCACCGCCTCCACCACAACCTGCTAATGCTAATGCGCAAGTCAAAGAAGTAAGCTGGAACAACTTAGAAGTAAAAGGTAAAGAGCTGTATGACATGTTTTGACTCCGCATGAGCAGTAATTTATCTGAGCAAATAAGCAAAAAATCATTATCCAGAATCAAAAGATATTGGTAATGATACATATATTTACAGTGATACTGTTATATTAACAAATTGTATTAAATTTATAACAGCAACTTTACTGGCTTTTGTCATAACTTACAACTAAAAATTAAACCTCACTATTAGACAATCAACAACATAGAGTGCTCATTTCAGGGTATAATAGTCCTCCTTTGATTCGGCAGTTATTGTAAAAGTATTTGAGTATTCATCTGTTTTATGGTATAAATGTCGGCTTTAAAATTTTCTGAATTGGTCAGCCTGTTATTTGCCTTTAGATAGCAGCAAAACCAACTCAACCTTCATATAGTTTTGTTTGGTGCAAAGCTGCCGCTTGCTGTGTCCATGCCGCAAAAACGTGCAACTTGCCCAGACTGGTATGAGAAAAACTCATACCTCATAGATTAGGAGTTCGCCATGTCTCGAGTTTGCCAAGTGACTGGAAAGCGCCCTATGGTGGGTAATAATGTTTCGCATGCAAACAACAAAACCCGTCGTCGCTTTCTACCAAACCTTCACAACCATCGTTTTTGGGTAGAGTCTGAAAACCGCTTTGTACGTCTACGTGTGTCTACCAAAGGTATGCGCATCATTGACAAACTTGGTATCGATAAAGTGTTAGCGGATCTACGCGCACAAGGTCAAAAAGTTTAAGTTAAGAATAGCAGCTGAGTGATGACTCTCATCACTTAACTGCTGTTTTGCTGCACTGGTTGTGGCAACTCATTCTTTAAGACACGTACCTATCGTTTGAAGACCCCTCATTTACAGGAAAGCTATCATGAGAGATAAAATTAAATTAGTATCGACAGCTGGTACTGGGTATTACTACACCACTACTAAAAACAAGCGCACTATGCCTGGCAAAATGGAAATCAAAAAGTTTGATCCAAAAGTACGCCAGCATGTGATCTTTAAAGAAGCTAAAATCAAATAACTGCCATCATTTGTAGAAGGCATTTTTATAAATACTTTCTATAAAGAAGTTATTTGAACAAAAAAAGGGTTTATCAACTGATAAACCCTTTTTTTATGTCTGTAGTTTGATATTGCTAAGCTATATATTCAACTACTCGCTTTAATTAGTGCTCAATAATAACCAAAGCTTAGCTGTAGTGTGTCGGCTCTTTATCATACACATGCGCATGCCACTTACTCATTTGCTTTTGCATAATGACTTGAATCGCAGCATGAATCATATGCTGACCAATGGCTTGAGTATCGCTACCAAGTAGCTCTTTTAGCTTGTCAGAAAAATCAATAGTCATCAGCGGTGCTTCATCTTGTTCAGCATCACGCAATAACAATCTACCATCATCTGCTTCCACTAGCTCTAACGTGGTTTCTTTGGCAAATCCTGCAAACTGATCGCTACTCTCGTTATCTACTTCTATCTCATTATCGATATCGTATGGCATTAATGTGTTCCTTATTATCCCGTTTAGTACTGGTAGAGAAACTAGTTATTGCAAAGCAGTCATTCCTTAAAAATAAACTCATTTGGCAAATCTATCGTCTTACAGTCACGCGGGTAAATCTGTCTTACTCATACAATGGACGCTTTAATACTAGAATTCAAGGGTTATCACATAAGTCTTCGCTATAAAAGCAAACTTGAATGCCATGCAGTGTGTATACATTAACGCCAATAACGCAGTTTGGCTAATGTAAATAAGAAGGCCACAAACATTCCAAGGTAATAAACGAGCTTTAGCTCAAGGCTAGGATCGCGATACTTAAATGGAAGTGCAATCGTGGCCGTTGCAGTAGGAAATATCAGCAGCATCAGCAGCCAGTTTTCAATGACATTTAACCAACCTTGTAAATCGGTTCCATGACGTAATGACGCTAGTCCCATTAGTAGGCAAGCGATAATTAAGCTGGTAAATAGGCCATTTGGTAAATCTTTAGGATAGATAACTTTAGCAATACTGGCTGGTACGATTCTCATATAAAATTCCAGTCATGCTTGTAGAACATGGCTTAATGATTAAAAAATATAAAATATTACGACGTTATATATAGGCGCGGAAAAGCCTTATATCTACAGCGAAACAACTTAACTATAAGTACCCATCAACCATAGCATCGATATACATGAGGTCAAATAGCCCAAACTAATCGCATTCCAACTCTCGATATGTAGTCCTTTGACTTTATTAAGTATGCGAGAGCCTAGCCAAAAAAACAACGGAATACCTAGCATAAACGTAGGCACAATCACTGCCGCGTGACGCAGTACTGTTTCAACGTCATCGCCCACCATCAGGCGAAAGCCATAACCTGCCAAACTAAGTACAAGTGCAAACATCGCTAAGCCAATCGTAATGCCTTTCGGTACCAAACTGCGCTGCGGTGTTTCACTTGTAAGTGGCTGCCTAGACTGCTGTTTCAACGCTTCATGAGAGTTTACTAGCTCTGAAGACTTTGTTGAACGGGTAGAATTGTTTGTGTCCATATTTCACCTTTACGTGACTGACCGTTATATAGATTCAATTTAAAAGAGATACAAGGCAACTGAGTGCAGATGTATACGTGATACTTCAAGCGAGGTTAACGCTGTAGCTCTTTTATCGAGAATTAACTATATAGTCATAAGTTATACAGCACATCTTAATATTATCATTGTATGGCTAATAGCATTTATCAGCTATACAAGACTTGCTAGCTGTTGTTGGCTAATAACAACTCTGCGCGCATCTCATCAATAGCCGTTTTATAATCTTCTTGATTAAAAATCGCAGAACCAGCAACGAACATATCAGCGCCTGCTTCAGCAATCGCACGTATATTACTGGCTTTGATACCACCATCAACTTCCAGTCGTATGTCACGACCACTAGTAATAATACGCTGACGTACCTGACGGACTTTATCTAGAGTACTATCGATAAATGACTGCCCACCATAGCCCGGGTTCACACTCATCAATAGAATCTGATCTACTTTATCCATAACATAATCAAGATAATGTAATGGCGTTGCTGGATTCAATACCAAACCGCACTCTGCACCGCCATCTTTGATTAGTTGAAGTGAGCGATCGATGTGAGCGCTGGCTTCTGGATGAAAGGTAATGATACTAGCGCCCGCCTCTAAAAACTGCTCAATCATACTATCGACAGGTGAAACCATCAGATGCACATCAATTGGCGCTTCAACACCATAGTCACGCAATGCCTTACAAATCATGCTACCAAACGTCAAATTGGGTACATAATGGTTATCCATTACATCAAAATGAATCACGTCGGCACCCGACTCTAGTACTTTCTCTACCTCTTCGCCCAACCGCGCAAAATCAGCTGAAAGTATCGACGGTGCAATAAGATAAGGCTTAGCAGGACTGTTCATAATTGAGCTACCTAATTTATGTTTATATAAGATATTGATAAATTAAAAATAAAATTCCAAGCGGCTCACATATACTGCGAGCCTTGTACATATTGATGTTGAATATTTATTGAGTTAACGTGGCTTATATTGGGTTTTGCAATAAGCACGGCCAACTTCGAAAGAGCGCTTTGCCTCATGCTTGGTAGCACGGTTGCTAACTCTTTGCCGCCATAAGCGAAAAGATGAAGGCTTTAGCTCTTGGCGCATGAGTTTAATAACCCCAGTCTCATCGAGACCATAGCTATGCTCTATCGCACCGAATGGCGTTCTATCTTCCCATGCCATCTCTATCACACGTGAGATTTGCGTCTCATCGAGCACTCTATCGCCTGCTTCGTTGACAGTTTTTGCAATCAACTCATCTGACTTAACTTGAGACGCTTCATTATTACTAGAGTTATTGGTACGTTGTTTGTTTTTTAGAGCAGCATCCATGTCAGCCTGCATAGTCGCTTTTGTAGAGCTCGTATCTGCTGACGTATTCTTTGAATTAGAAGCTGTCAAATCTTGATAACTTGCCATAAAAATCACCTTTTGAGCATGAATGGAGTAGCGAAAAATGTATCACGGTCGTCTATACAGCACTTTAGCTCATTTGAGCCATATGCCAATGATGTTCGATATGATCATTAATCACTGTTTGAATAAAATAATAGCTGTGGTCATGCCCCGCTTGGTAGCGTAATGTTAAGGGCTGTTTGGCTTTTGCACAAGCATCTTGTAGTTTAGAGGTTTGTAGCTGACCCTCTGCTAAGAAGTTATCAGCCGCGCCTTGATCAACCAAAATGCTCGAATACTGCTGGCCAACCTTTTCAATCACCTGTGAGGCGTCCGCTTGTGCCCATAGAGATTTATCATCACCGAAGTATTCTGTATAGGCGGCTTGCCCCCATGCAGACTCACTGGCCGCACACACGGGGGATAAAGCCGATACGCTGACAAACTTACTTGGGAACTTAAACCCTAGCAATAACGCGCCATGACCACCCATCGAATGCCCTGTGACACCGATGCTGTGGATAGGAAACTCTGAACGTAATAAGTCATATAGTTCATCAACGATGTAGCTTTGCATATTGAAATTGTCTGACCAAGGCGCTTGGGTCGCATCAACATAATAGCTTGCACCCTGACCAACAAAATAGCGATCGTCATTTGGTACATCGCTGTCTTCACTACTTCTAGGTGAAGTGTCAGGTGCAATAAGTATCATACCAAGCTCGCTACATTTTTGCTGAAAATGCGCTTTATGAGTGACATTATCAGCATTACATGTCAAACCCGATAGGTACAATATCGCAGGACAACGACGTCCAGCCAAAGCCTCATCAGGTAGATAAATACTAAACGTCATAGAGGTTTTGGTAGATGTCGACTCATGACTATAATAATGCTGCTCACCGTTGAAACAGCGATTCACACTTTTTTGGGTAAGCTGTTTGTTGTTCGACAAGCTATGACTATAGGAATTTTGCATGAGTGATATCCTTTTATTTAAAATAGAACCAATGACGATGTTTAATCAATACTAAATTATACTTTGTGTTTATTCAGCAGCTATCTCTACTTCGTCTACCGATAGATTAGTAGCGCTATCAGATAGAATATTAACCGTTGTAGAAGCCGCATTATTTGTAATACTAGCAACTGATGGGCGTGCCTTATCAAACAATACTTGCTCAAACGCAGGTAATGCCGTCTCCATCAAACTACCAATGACCATCTGCGGATCTGATGGCTCAAAGCCCATGGCGCTTTCACGCTCATTAACCCGTATACGGGCATCTTTAAAAGCCGACTCAAAACTGGTATTGCCTCGTAGACTTTCAGCAAAAAACGCTTGACCAAAATAGGTCATCTCAGCGGTATTAGTGCAGCCAAACGATGCTTTGTCAGCAGCGGAGGCAGTAATCACTACCGTGGTCGGCGATGCCAACTCGTCAATAAACGAGCCTGAGTAGCAGGCAGACACCACAACCACACGCCAGCGAATACCTGATGCATCTAGCGCCTCACGCAACCATGTGGCATCTAAATTATCCATCGCAAGCGGCGGGTTTGCCAATTGGACGATATCTTGGTTACCATGTGAAGACAACGTTAAAAACAACACATCTTCATCAGCATTCATTTTCTGACCGATTTTCTTTAGGCCGCGCAAAATGCTGGTCTTAGTGGCGATTGGCTCATCTAACCAGCTATAAGTGTTGTTAATTAATGATAGTGAATGGCCGCTAGTACCAAAGCGCACATCAAAAAGCTCACGTACTTTATTAATCTCAGAGCGAAAGACGTTTTGGTCAGAGAATCCTGCAACTCCCATGAAATACCAATCGGTTTTGCCATCGATACTCGGGTCTATACTATCCAATGCTTGCTGTAATAGACGTGGCTGCTGATACAATGCCGCCTCTTCTAGTACAGGTTCTACAGGTATTTGCTTAAAGATAGGCTGGTCTGCGACATTACGCTGCCAGATAGTCAGCAATGCTACTGCGCCAACCAATACAATAATTCGCTCCCACCATGGTATCCGCAGACGACGAGAAAAAATCCAAAGCAACGCTAGCGTCTGCCACAAGAACAATACTAAAAACAGTACTGGTAAGAACGAATAACTCCAATCAGGCAACCAACCATAGCTACCAGAAAACTGAACCAAACTCTGTAATAGGGCTGATAAGGTATCAGCAACTAACCACAGTACTACTGGTACAAATACTAATGCTTGGTTACTCGCTCGCCGAGCCAAAATGATACCACCAAGCAAAATAATCATCGGCCATATCAAATAACTGACCAATCCTTGCTCATTGAATATACTGCCACTTTCAGCAGCTAACCAAGAAAATAAGACATTACTACCAAGCGCCAATAGTGCGAATACAGCAAACTGTACAAAAGTAGGTTTAACCCAAGAAAAAGCCCGTGTTGAGCCTACTAGCATCCACAAGGTTGCAATAATATTGGCAGCGAAATTAAGCGAAAAACGCTGAAGCGAGACGGTTTTTAACGACGTAAGTGACAAAGACTTAGACCTCTAGCCAGTCGAGAAAAATAAAATGACTCAATGATAACTATCTTAATGTAACAGCCGCGTGGCACAATCAGTTGATGGTTTTTTGTGCAGCATGCAGACATCGATTTATATTGAATTCACGATGGAGTGATTATAGAAGATAAATAGCGCTGCTTGATATTTTAGCTCGCTAATCTATCGCGATTGTAACGGATTGTCAGTTAAGAGGATAAGGCTGATTTGTAAAATTCACTCAAACTTGGCTAAAATTCAAATAAAAAAGGAGGTCTCTTATATAAGACCTCCTTTTTTACTAGTTATTAAACATTATCTCATCAATAGCTCATTGATGCGTTTTAGGTAGGCGGCTGGGTCATCTAGCTGACCACCATCTGCCAATAATGCTTGGTCAAAAATAACTTGCGCCAGATCATCAAATTGCTCACTGCTCTCAAGCTTCTTGATAAGTGGATGCTCAGGGTTTACTTCTAGCGTTGGCATACTTGCTGGTACGTCCTGACCCATTTGCTGTAGCATCTGAATCATTTGTGGTGATAGCTCACCTTCACCAACAACCAAACACGCTGGACTATCAACTAAACGAGTAGATACTTTGACATCTTTAGCACGATCACCCAATGCAGTCTTTAGTTTATCGACAACAGGCTTGAGCGTTTCTTGAGCTTTTTCTGCTTCAGCTTTTTCTGCTTCATCTTGCAAGTCGCCTAAATCTACTGCACCCTTCGCGATGTTTTGCAGCGGTGTCTCATCGAATGAGGTTAAGAAATTCATTGCCCACTCATCAACACGACTGGTCATCAAGATAACTTCGATGCCTTTTTTCTTGAATAGCTCAAGTTGCGGGCTGTTTTTCGCAGCGGCTAGATTATCAGCGGTGAGGTAGTAGATAGCTTTTTGGCCATCTTTCATGCGGCCTTTATAGTCTTCAAAGCTCGTCACTAGACCGTCTTGCGTGCTGGTTGCATAACGCAATAGCTTAGCAATACGTTCCTGATTGCCTGTGTCTTCGCCTAGACCTTCTTTGATGACATCACCGAACTCTGCATAGAATTGGGCAAACTTCTCTTGCTTGTCACTGTCTTCGCTATTAGCAAGGCTTGCAAGCAGCGTCAAGATGCGGCGAGCGTTACCATCACGAATAGATTTCACATCACGTGACTCTTGTAGAAGCTCACGGCTCACGTTCAATGGCAAGTCTGCTGAATCAATCACACCTTTCACAAAGCGTAGGTACATTGGTAGTAGTTGCTCAGCTTCGTCCATAATAAAGACGCGCTTCACATAAAGCTTTAGTCCATGCTGCTGCTCACGAGTGTATAGATCGACTGGCGCTTTTTTAGGAATATATAGTAGCTGCGTGTACTGTACGCGGCCTTCTACACGGTTATGCGTCCAAGTAAGCGGCTCATCCATGTCATAAGAAATATTCTTATAAAAATCGACGTACTCATCATCTTCAATTTCAGAGCTTGAGCGAGTCCATAGTGCACTGGCTTTGTTGATTGTTTCCCACTCATCAGTGAGTACCATCTCGCCACCAGCAGGCGTGTCATCGTTTTCGTCTTCTTTTACATCTTCTTGCCAGATCTCTTTACGCATTTGAATCGGTAAGCTGATATGGTCAGAGTACTTATTAACCAAACGCTTGATTTTACTGCGATCTAAGTAGTTATCTTCGCCTTCAGAATACTCTTCTTTTAGATGCAAAGTAATCGCCGTACCGCGCGTGTCTTTGCTAATAGGCTCAACAGTGAAGCTACCTGTTCCATCTGATACCCAGCGCACACCCTTATCCTCAGGCTCGCCCGCTTTGCGTGATTCAACACTGATGGTATCAGCTACGATGAAACCTGAGTAAAAGCCAACACCGAACTGACCAATCAATTGACCATCTTGCTTTTGTGATTCAGACAATTTATCTAAAAATGCCTTGGTGCCTGATTTGGCAATCGTACCTAAGTTTTCGATCGCATCGGCTTCGTTCATACCGATACCGTTATCAGTAAAGGTAATGGTTTTGGCGGCCTCATCGACAGAGATGCGGATTTTTAATTCGCCATCATCTTCGTAAAGGCTATCGTCATTTGTACCTTCAAAACGCAGTTTATCACAAGCATCCGACGCGTTAGATACCAATTCGCGGACAAAAATGTCAGCGTTAGAATATAGTGAATGCGTGACCAAATGCAGTAACTGCGCCACTTCCGCTTCAAACGTATGTTTTTTTAATTCTGGGTTCAGACCTTCAGCTTGAGTTGCTTCACTCATAAAAACTCCTTTAAATTCTATGAAAGACCTATTATCAGATAACGATATGCTCACGAAAGCTGCTCTAATAATGTTAGAGAACCTGCCGTATGCAATACCGTTAAACTGTCTATACTAATAGGGGCAACGAAAAAAAATTCAAGCTCAAACGTCCTATTCAATAAAAAACACCGCACTTGTTTACCAAGGCGGTGTTCTAGTATCAATCATTTACCTAATTAATTATTTATTTGCTCAATTACTTTTGATATAACAATCAAAGTGCAAACAACAGCAACTATTCTGAATATGCTTCTATCAAAATATCCCAAATAGTTGTCAGTTTTTTTGAAAAATTAATGTGTGTTTTCATAATAGCCTCTAGCTCAGTCAGCATCGTCTTGTTAGATACTATTAGAACCGATTGCTATATATTTGTATAATTAATTGATCACAATATATCGTTTTATTTTTCAGAATATTAAGCTAACTGGTTCTTGGCACTTTAATGCGGCATCGGACGGATCGTCAGAATTTGCTCACTGCGACCAAAAGGTCCATGTACATCATGCAACACGGCACTAGTCAATCCTACCCCGTCATCACCATACTGTTGTACGGCTTCGATACCCAACCAGCGACCTTTTGGCGCGCGATGCATATGGATTTGCAAATCAGTATTGGGAAACATCCACTCCAATTTAGATAAGCCAAGACCTAACCTTGGTACAACACCATTAGCAGTGTCGACCATACCCAATAGATGCACTAAGTCATCAGTCGGCTCGCCTTCAATCATATCCGTATCATTAGTAATCCATACCATACCGCGACCAGGACGACGGTCTTCTGTCGCTACCAAACGTACGCTTTCAATATAGCCGCCTGGCCAGCCCTTCATGTCTTCCCAAACTGGTAATTCTTCAGGTTTATATCTTGCTGGTTGATCTTCGAGTCCGGCAATCTCGCTGGTATCTTGAGTGAGAAGTCGCCATGCTCTTGCAATAATAGCATCTCGGCCACGGCTGCTCATGACCGCTTCAACCAACTCAATAGTCTTGCCTGGTCGGATACAGCGAGTAGTAATCGTAAAATCATCGAGTGGTATTAGTCCAAGGATATCAAGGCTGACACGTGCGATACGAGTATTCGGCTGCAGCGCAAAGCCATTTAACTCGGCTGTGAGTAGGCCTGTCGCTGGTGCCATATGCTGCTCATGCTCATTCCAAGCACCTTGGGCATGTTTGGTTGGCTGATAATGCGCCACACTGACACCATCTTCTTGTAGCTCTCGTTTGATAAATTTATAATAAGCAGTCATAGCTATCCTATATTTGGCACTTTTTTTGTACTTTTATTTGTGAGTAAGCTCTTGTTTTCTTAGTATGAGAATACGGCGAGCTTTTTGTATGAAGAATAATAAGACAACCATTATTACTACAAACATAGCATAGAAAAAGCTTTTTTCTGCCATGAACTTGATGATGTTCATAAACAATATAAAGACTACTACCGCCATCACGAGCATGTTGAGCTTCAGTTGCTTGTTAACTTCAGCGAGCGTGGCCTCTGCCAATACAAATTTGGCTTTTGGTTCTTTCATGCGAGCTTATCCATATAAATGATGGTTCATACAAATACTAATATTGATTATTTACCAACTTGGGTGACTGGAATACGCAAGGCTTTCGGTAAACTAAACGTCACATTTTCCTCGATACCAGATAGCTCACTGGGCAAGTCCCCACCCCAGTCTTGTAATTGCTGTAGAACTTCTTGGATCAATACTTCAGGTGCAGATGCCCCAGCAGTCACGCCAATACTCTGGACACCATCTAACCAACGCTTATCCATCTCACTGGCATTGTCGATTAGATACGCACGGCAATTCATACGCTCGGCCAGCTCACGTAAGCGATTAGAGTTTGATGAGTTTGGTGAACCAACGACCAAGACCACTTCACAACGACTGGCTAAATCTTTTACCGCATCTTGGCGGTTTTGAGTGGCGTAGCAAATATCGTCTTTGCGCGGGCCTTGGATACTAGGAAATTTTTCACGCAGCGCATCGATAACGCGAGCAGTATCATCCATCGACAAGGTTGTCTGAGTTACAAATGCCAAGCGTTCAGTATCTTGTACAGTTAATGCTGCCACATCACCTTCATCTTCGACCAGATGAATCTGTCCACCATGGCGACGATTAAAACGTCCCATCGTACCTTCTACCTCTGGATGTCCTGCATGTCCTATCAACACTGCATCCATGCCATCTTGTGCAAACTTTGCTACTTCGATATGTACTTTGGTCACCAATGGGCATGTTGCATCAAACACGGTCAAATCTCGGCGCTCAGCTTCATCTTCAACCGCTTTGGAAACCCCATGAGCAGAGAAAATAACGATGGAACCATCTGGCACTTCATGAAGCTCTTCAACAAACACCGCACCGCGATTGGCTAAGTCCGATACCACAAATTTATTATGCACCACTTCATGACGGACATAAATGGGCGGCTCGAAACGTGTCAATGCTTCATTAACAATCGCAATTGCACGGTCCACACCAGCACAAAATCCACGGGGATTGGCAAGATAAATTTGCATAAGAAGGCCTATCATTGGATAATTTATAATTAAAACGTATTTTTGAATTTTACTGTTCAAAATTTGAGATGAAATCAATGCTCTACTTTAGCACAATTTGCTTTTATCACTCTCTAAAATAGCTGTCTGCTTGTAGCAATATTTTATGAGCAAACCCCAGTATGCTTACGACATATTGCAAAACCAGCTTTAACTTGTATAAAAGCAGTTTATAATAACGCACTTACTATGATTTCTATCGCCATACATGATGGCGTTTTTTATTTTTTCTAGTCTTTGTTTTTGACTGGGGCACTGCTCGATCTTTTATCAAAACATGCTTATAAAAAATACTTTACGAGTTATCAAAACACCTTCTATTAGGATAAATTGCATGACAGGTTCATTATTTATTATCACTGCCGCCTCAGGTACAGGCAAAACCTCATTGGTTAAACAGTTGCTTGCTACTACCAATGATTTGACTGTCAGTGTCTCACATACCACTCGTGCACCACGTCCAGGCGAGATTGATGGTCAACATTATCATTTCACAGATACCGATAGCTTTACTAATGGTATCAATGCAAACCTATTTCTAGAGCATGCTGAAGTATTTGGTAACTATTATGGCACGTCAGAGGAAAGTGTACGTACCCAGCTAGCGGCAGGTATTGACGTTATTTTGGAGATTGACTGGCAAGGAGCGACGCAAATCAGAAATATCTTTCCCGGTGCCATTATGGTTTTTATTCTACCACCCAGTATTGCTACATTACGTCAACGTCTCTCAACCCGCGCGCAGGATTCTGTAGAAGTTATAGAGCGCCGTCTAGCTGGTGCAGTCACCGAAATGGCACAATATGTGAATGCTGACTATGTAGTGATCAATGATAATTTTGACGTAGCCTTAGCTGAGCTAAAAGCAATTATTGTGGCAGATAGACAGACGCTTGCCCGTCAACAACAACGCTACCATCGCACGATTAACAACTTGCTAAATACTCAGGTAGAAGAGTAAACTAAGCATTAGCCGCATTTAGCAACTTATCTCTCAAGTAGATATAAAAAAGCAACGACGCGACTTGGCAAAAAATGCTATAATCTTTAGCTATTCCCCTTTATATTTTTGATATTATTTTTATTGAGTGGTGGGCAAGGTCCGCTACTAATAAAAACAACCGAGGTAGCTATTTATGGCACGAGTGACGATTGAAGATTGTTTGGATAATGTTGATAATCGCTTTGAGCTAATTTTGGTCGCAAGCAAACGCGCCCGCCAACTGGCCAAAGGTATTGCTGAGCCTATGGTTGATGTCGATAACGACAAGCCTACGGTACTAGCACTACGTGAAATTGCCGCTGGCAAAATCACACGTGATATCCTAAATCAGCCAGAGCATAACTTTGCTACTAGCTCATTAGATTTAGCACTGTCAGGCGACCATAGCTTCTAATAGGCTGCTTGGATAAGATGTGTTTTATAGAACCAATATGTTTTTATAAAATAAGCATACATCTTGAGTAACAATAGAGACCACAGCATAAGCTGTGGTTTTTTGGTTGTAAATATAATGTATTGGCTATTTTGGCGGCTATTTATCTCCAAAATAGATCATTGAGTTGTTTTTTTATCGTCTACTCGCTTATCAGTTGACATTGAAGGCAATTTGCGATTAATTAGAAGCTGGCGTACTCATCCTCAAGTTTTGTATAGTAGGTCATTATTTAGACTTCACTTACTTTGGTAAGTGGCCCAATAAGTAGGTCATGGAAAATAGGATCATCATTTTATGAGTCAAACCCTACCCAAACTCAGTCATCAACTTGTCGATGACGCTCAATATAACTTGCTACGTTCAGTAGGTTATCTCACTGCTGCTGAACGCCGTGATATTGTTGACGCTTGTGAGTTCGGAGATATTGCGCATATAAAAGACAAGCGCAAATCTGGGGAACCTTATATCACCCACCCAATCGCTGTCGCTGAAATACTAGCTGGCTTTCGCTTAGATCGAGATACCATCATCGCAGCTATTTTGCATGATACGGTCGAAGATACCGAAGTAAGTGACGAACAGATCGAACAGCGTTATGGTGCCATAGTATCTAGATTAGTTGATGGTGTGACTAAGCTAAAATCCTCTTCGCACAATAAGCAACAAAACAAAGCGGCCACCTTTCATAAGATCTTGACCGCTACACTTGCTGACCCTCGTGTACTGATTATTAAGCTTGCTGACCGCCTACACAACATGTCTACACTTGATGCCGTACGTCCTGAGAAGCAGCGTACAACAGCACAAGAAACCTTAGATTTTTATGTGCCATTTGCACGATTGATGGGCTTGAATGATATTGCTGATTATATCGAGGTATTGTGTTATCGCAATTTAAACTCTGATATGTACAACAAGCTATCTGATAAGCTGTTACAGCATGGGCTTGGGCGTAACTTTCAGCAAGAAGCCATTCATCGTTATTTAAGTATTGTCCTCAACAATTTGGGGCTCAGTGGTCTAGTCAAAGTTTTAGACAATCGTGTGGTCATATACCGTCAGTTTTTCCGCAACCGCGGTGAAATCAGTTCGCTACTGCGTCATTATGCGTTTGAGATCGTCCTTGATAACATCGAAGCATGTGACAAACTGGCTTACTATCTGATCAAAAAGTATCAGATAGATGATAATCATATTGCTGATAATATTCGTAGACCTCTACCAGGTGGCAACCAATCCCTCACTCTCATCTATAAGCGTGACAATGATGTGGTAAAAGTCACCATTTTGACCAAGCAAATGCAGAGTGCTGCAAGACTTGGTGTCATTGGCGCTGAACATGCTTCAGATGTCAGCCAGTCAGTGATTCAAGCGTCATTACGCAATATGAAAGACCTGGTTGATGAAGACAACCTAAATGAAAATAGCCCTGATTTTTCAGCGGCAGTCTCTACCATCAATGAGCTAATGGATTACCTGCACTCCAGTAAAATCATTTGCTACAGTCCTCAAGGCCGTGCTTATGAGTTACCACAAGGAGCAACTGCTCTAGACTTTGCTTATGCTGTCGGGCCGATGGTTGGCAACGTTGCTGTTGGGGCAAATATTGATGGCACAGTGGCAAAGCTTGGTACTGTCGTCAAAAATGGACAGTCAGTTGAGATAGAAGTGAATAGTCATTCAGAACCAAAGGCTGAATGGCTAGGGTTTGTGGTGACCAACAAAGCACGTGAAGAGATTTTACGTTGGTTCAAAGATTTATCTGTCGCTGACAAACAACATCATGGACGACAAGCATTGGATCGTGCGCTTAGAACCCATCAAAAAAGCTTTGATGATTTGACAGAGTCGGACTGGAAAGATTTGACTGAATGGCGTGGCTTAACAGAAAAAAACGCGCTGTTTGAACAGATAAGCTCAGGCACGCTGCTGCCACAACTGGTAGTGACTCGCTTATTCAGCGATGAATTAAGTGATTTACAAGCAAAGGTACATAGCGATGACATGACTGAACCACAACAGTTAATTGCGAACGCTGCTGGTGTTGAGCTTAATTTCGGCAACTGCTGTCACCCAATATATGGTGACCCTATTGTCGGACACCTATCGCGTCACGGCTTGGTTGTTCACCGACATAAATGTTTTTCCCTGGATGATATCCGTAAAGATAACCCTTATCAGGTGATTCAACTTCGTTGGCGCAGTGACAATGCGGTCAAGCAAGGTGATATTGATGAACAAGAACTAAAAAACAGTGGGAAAATTCGTTTCCCTGCTTATTTGAAGCTTTCCGTTGCGCTTAGTGACGAACAGATTAGTGAAGTCATCTATCACTTGCGCCAGCTCAATATGGGTGTAGAAACCATTGATGTTCGTAGTACTGACAGTATCATTCAGATTGTAGTGCGTAGTCGCAACCATCTAGCACAGGGTATTCGTGAACTACGCTCGCTGCTAGGTTTCCCTAACATTATGCGGTTATATCAATTATAATAAACCTGTTTGCTAACGTATAAGTTAGCAATTTTAGAACCTTCAATTAACTATATAAAAAGGATATCCTATGACTCGTCAAACCATCCAAACTGATAAAGCACCTGCAGCTGTCGGCACCTACTCACAAGCTGTAAAAGTCGGCAATACTGTCTATATCTCAGGTCAGCTTGGTTTTGATCCTGACACTATGGAGCTAAGAGAAGGTTTTAAGGCACAGGCTGAGCAAGTATTTGAAAACATCAAAGCTATCTGTGAAGCAGCTGGCGGTAGTTTAAATGACGTGGTCAAATTCAATGTATCTCTGACTGACTTAAGTGATTTTGCCGTCCTAAACGAAGTGTTTGTCGCCAACCTAAGCGAGCCATACCCTGCCCGCGCTGCTGTCCAAGTAGCCGCTCTACCTAAAGGTGGCGTGGTAGAAATTGAGTCTATTCTATATATCGAATAAGACGCTATTGAATGCTTAATATTTTTTGCTCATTATTAAGCGCTCATTTTAGCAACAGCCTATAAGATAAATCACAATAAGCTTAGCATCATGCTAAGCTTATTGGTCTCTGTTCTATTATTCTGATCTCATATTCACCTAATAAGACTGCGAAGCCATTTATGTTGGTACAAGTTGCTCTGCCCGTCCCCCTTTATCGGGTGTTTGACTATAGCTTACCAGCTGATATGCCTGCTCTGTCAGACAGTGCGATACCACCAATCGGAAGCCGCGTCGAGGTTTCATTCGGTCGTCAGACTCTAATTGGTATTGTGATTGCTCACATCTCACAAGACGATAGTAGCGTACCTGTAAATAAGATCAAACCCATCAATAAACGTCTAGATGCTGAGCCTATTTTGGACGCTGGTATGCTCAAGCTTGCCTATTGGTTGGCACGCTATTACCACTATCCACTTGGTGATGTATTGGCCGTTATCCTGCCAAGCCTTGTCCGTCAAGGTAAACCATTAGACTTGCTGATTACCCATTGGCGCATTTTACCTCATGTTACTGATGATAATTTTCGAGCCAATGCCAAGAAACAAAAGCAGCAGTTCGACATGCTAAAGCTACATGGTCAACATGGCGCAAGTGAAGACGTATTGCTACTAGAAGGAATGCAACGAGCATTTCTAAAGACACTAGAAGATAAAGGGTTAGTCGAGCGCTATATTCAGCCAAAACAAGCGCCTGCTCCAGTTAAACTGGCAAAAATGCCACTCGATCTCAATGATGAGCAGAAACTTGCTGTCGACGCTATTATCACTGCCCATGAATCTGATACTTATACTGGTTTTTTGCTCAATGGTATTACTGGTAGCGGTAAAACCGAAGTTTATCTCCAAGCGATGCAAGCAGTACTAGAGGCTGGTAAACAAGTCCTTATTCTAGTACCAGAGATTGGCCTCACACCGCAAACACGTGCCAGATTTGCCAGTCGGTTCGCAGCCCACATTGTGCTATTGCATTCAGGTATGACCAACACTCACCGTTTGCAAGGTTGGCAAGACTGTCGCACGGGGCATGCACAAATCGTAATCGGTACGCGCTCGGCTGTGCTATATCCGTTTGCAGACTTAGGTTTAATTGTTGTTGATGAGGCGCATGATGGCTCGTATAAGCAGCAAGACACATTACGTTATCACGCGGCTGATGTTGCGCTCTATCGAGGGTTACAATATAAAATCCCAGTGATACTTGGTACTGCCACACCTTCTCTTGAGCATTTAAAACTGGTCGATGATGGCAAACTAGCGGAATACCAACTGCTTACTCGTCCGGGTAATGCCAAACCTGCAACCATGCAACTGATCGATGCGCGCTTGCAAAGCACTCATCAACAAACACAAGATGATGGGGCGCGTTATGATACAGGGCTGACAGATGCCATGATTGGGGCGATAAGGCAAACGCTGGAAGCTGGTGATCAGGTATTGATATTTTTGAACCGTCGTGGCTATGCGCCTGTTCTATTGTGTGAGGCTTGTGGTTGGCAAGCAGATTGTCCGCGCTGTGATGCTCACCTGACCGTTCACTACAATAGCCAAGCCCAGCGAAGCAATTATTCTAGCAACTCTTACTTAAAGTGCCATCATTGTGATTGGCAAGCCTATATCCCTACAGTATGCCCTGATTGTGGCAGTCAAAACCTAGATGCCAAAGGTATGGGAACGACAAGGCTCAGCGAAAATCTACACGCAATATTTGCTAACCCTCAAACAAGCAAAAATCTCTATCCGATTATTCAAATAGACCGTGATACCACAAGACGCAAAGACAGCTGGGAAAAAATTTACGAGCAAATCAATAAAGGTAACCCTGCTATATTGGTCGGTACACAGATGGTCGCCAAAGGACATCATTTCCCTAACGTCACGCTGGTTTGCTTACCCAATGCCGATCGCGGATTTTTATCAGCAGACTTTCGCTCACCAGAGCATACCGCACAGCTAATGATACAGGTAGCTGGCCGTGCTGGTCGAGGTGATAAAGCTGGCCGCGTATTGATTCAGACCCTACAACCTGACAACGAATTACTATTAAAACTGGTCAAAGACGGCTACTTATCATTTGCGCGCGAGTTATTGCAAGAGCGTCAAACGATGGGCTTGCCTCCTCATCGACATGCTGCATTGATACGCTGTGAAGGCAAAACATTGGCAGCCACCACGCGAGCGCTTAAAGATGCCATTGCGCATTTGCCTAATGCCCATAATCTCGTTGTTTTAGGTCCTATTGATGCACCCATGAGTAAAAAGAACAGTCGCTACCATGCACAGCTTTTATTATTGGCCAGAGACCGTCGACAATTGCACGACGTATTAGGACAGTGGTGGCAGCCAGTGCTTGCTCTACCAAGCGCCAAATACCTCAAACTTACTTTGGATATTGATCCTGTCGGCTGGTAACTTTCATCTGAAACTTAATAGACAACGGCATACCTTTCTACTCCTCTTCTTATCCTGTTTACTTCGTCGTTACAGCTTCTCAAGCTTGCCTATGTTAAATTTATAACTATCAAACGGTATAGGATAAACGCTCTATGCCTACTCTACCCATAGCAAACATCACTTATCAGTAAACATCATCTATCGAACGTAATTATCAGCGAATTTGAGTATTATGATGAATCCAAATAATCCAAACTCTGACAAGCATACTCATAACCAGCAGCCTGATAGTACTGATGTGTCTAACTACGTTCGCAAAGATGAAGAAAATAACTACACTCAGGAAAGCCAAGGCCATCATGATCATGATGAGCATCTAGAACAGACAACAGTAGCGCGAGATACCAAAGGCTATCAGCGTACCTTACTATTCAGTTTTGTTATCATTACTGGTTACATGTTTATTGAAGCCATCGGTGGCTGGCTCACCGGTAGTTTGGCCCTGCTATCTGATGCAGGGCATATGTTAAGCGATGCGATAGCACTTGGTGCCACTTTGGTCGCATTTAAAATTGGTGAAAAAGCCGCTAATCACCAGAAAACTTTCGGCTACAAGCGCTTTGAGATATTAGTTGCTACGGTAAATGGCGCGACACTTATCATAATCGCTTTGATGATTTTTTATGAAGCGATTAAACGCTTTAACTCACCGCCAGAAATTGCGACCCAAGGTATGCTTATCGTGGCGACTATCGGTATGTTGATTAATATTCTGGTCGCTTGGCTAATGCACCGAGTTAGTCAAGGTGGCGAGTCACATGGTCATAGTCATAATCTTGGTACGAATGATGCCAAGGTCACAGAGCAGAAACCTAATAGCATAGAACCCGTTAACCTCAATATGCAAAGTGCCTATTTGCACGTATTGGGCGATTTATTAGGTTCAGTAGCTGCGATTATCGCTGCGCTGCTTATGATGAGTTTTGGTTGGGTATGGGCAGACGCAGTGGCATCAGTAATTGTCGCCGTGCTTATTTTAACCAGTGGCTACCGCGTCGTACGTGATTCTGTACATATATTGATGGAAGGGACGCCTGCCAATATATCGCTAGTCGATGTGGAACAAAAATTGCTCGAAGACTCTCAAGTACAAAAAGTGCATGACTTACATGTTTGGAGTATTACTAGCGGACTTAATGCGCTCTCCTGTCATGTGGTTGTTGATGGCGAAATGAGTATCCATGAATCAAATATTTTGATTGCTAGTCTAGAACGAAGACTACTAGAGCTTGGTATTCACCATGTTACTATTCAGGTCGAAAGCTCGTCTCATCCGCAAAATATCTCACATAGCGATGCATTGGTCTGTGATATCTCAGGACAGCTGCCTGATGACAATAGTCATATTGGTCATAACCATTAACGATATACTCTCAGCTAAATGATTGAATAAATAGGTCAGTAACTCGAGCCAAATCCTAGTGAATACGAGTATAGATATTTGATACTGGCCTATACTGAAAATTACGTAGAACTAGAATCCGGACTAAATCAGTACAGTTGTGATTTTCGACAAACTTTTGCTTTATTCAACTCAAAAAACTCAAGTCCAAATCAGCTTATGTGGTTATAATAACTATTATAAAGTTTTGTTTAGTACCCCAGTTAATTTCTATAATCAAGATTTTTAGTATTTTCACTCTATCTATTGATGATACAACACTATGTCTAGACGCTCAGCACCTTTTGTCGCCCCAGACTATATCGATGATCCTGCATCCAAGGATGGCAAAAAACACGCCAAAGTTTTGTTATCGACGCTACAAGAAGACATTGCAAACTTTCGTAATGAACAGTTTCCACCCGATATTTTGCGACAAATTCGCGATATGCCTATTTATGAAGGTAACTTAGCCGAAGTCCAAGCGTATCAGCAACGTTGGCAAAATCTACTTGAGCGCGCAAAGGATTTTTATCCAGCGGCCAACATGCCACCTGATTACCTTCCACTTCCTGCTAGCCTTGAGATACCGCAATTTATCTATCATGTTCATCGTTTACATTTAACTAAGACACGTGCGAAAGAATCCAAAAGCTTTGGGTCAGTAGGTGCTCTGACTGATAAATGTGGTCAATATACGAATGACGAAATCGAGCACATGACAGCAGTGTTAGACAACGATGACGAAGCGCGACTAGTAGCGCATCGTGAATTTATCGATCTGCGTGCCTATGTCTTCTGTCGCGATAGTAAAGGCGAGATGTTAGAACCTGAGCGTGTACGTTTTTATCGTACTGGTCTTATTGTACAGGCCCTACCTGACTTTAAGATTGTAGATAGTCGTCAGACACCGCGTAAACGCCGCAATGATGCTTATAATAATCCGCTTGCGGACAATGGTGTGTGGAAGGTTTATCGCAAAAAATAATAGATATGAGCGCGATACTGTTTTAGCCATACTAATTTTAGTCACGGCCATTTTATATTCTGTATTTTATTCAAATTTTTAAGGAGCCCAGATGTTTGCTGCCGCCGCCGGCTCACCAAATCTCATGTTGCAAGCCACTATCTTTTTGGGAGCAGCATTGCTCTTCGTACCCCTTGGTAAACGTTTTGGTATTGCAACGGTTTTAGGCTACCTCATCACTGGACTTATATTGGGCCCGAGTGGCTTGGATGTGGCAGGCGACGCTGAGAGCCTATTGCACTTTTCAGAGTTTGGCGTGGTCATGCTGCTGTTTATTATTGGGCTTGAGCTCCAACCTTCGCGGCTCTGGGCATTACGCCGCTCTATCTTTGTATTGGGCGGTTTACAGGTTGGTTTGACTGGTACGCTACTGATGTGGCTTTTACATCAGTTTTTCTCCTTACAACTAGATACTGCCTTTATCGTTGGCTTTGGTTTAGCCCTATCTTCTACCGCTTTTGTACTACAGATACTGACTGAGAAACAGCAGCTTTCAAGCACGCACGGTCGAGAAGCTTTTACCATTTTATTATTCCAAGATATTGCGGTCATTCCTTTGTTGGCAGTCATTCCGTTTTTATCAGGGGTGCGTGAACAAAGCTACGATTTGATCTATTTTGGCAAGGTGTTTGCTGTTTTTGCAGGTCTAATTTTTGCCAGCCGTTATGTGGTTCGACCCTTCTTTAAATTTGTCGCCTCAAGTGGTGCATCAGAACTACTGACCGCGGTTGCTCTATTTATTGTGATGGGTGTATCTATTTTGATGGGCCAAATAGGTCTATCAATGGCATTAGGTGCATTTTTGACAGGTGTGTTGTTAGCAGATTCTGAGTATCGTCATGAGTTAGAGGCCAGTATCGAACCTTTCAAAGGGTTGCTACTAGGTCTGTTCTTTATGTCTGTCGGTATGCTCACCGACGTAAAACTCATCTTAGCAGAACCTATTTTTATTATTGGCTGCGCGCTCGCTCTCATGTTTATCAAGTTTGCTGTTATTGCCACTATTGCAAAGGTGTTAGGCAACCGCTTACCAACCAGTATTAGGTTGGGCGTCACATTGGCTCAAGGCGGTGAGTTTGCCTTTGTCCTATTCAGTGTCGCCACCGCTCAAAATGTCTTACGGCCTGAGCTGGCTAATACTCTTAACCTTGTCGTTACTATCTCGATGGCACTGACACCGCTAGCATTTTTATTATTAGAAAAAGTGGGTGAACCATTATTTGCCAAGAACAAACCGAGCCGCGAATACGATACTATTCCTGATCATGAGCATCAGGTGATTATCGCGGGTTTTGGTCGAGTTGGACAGATTATTGGTCGCGTACTTCGCATGCATAATATCGAATTCACTGCTATTGAACGCTCTGCAAACCGAGTAGATTTCGTACGTAAGTTTGGTAATCAAGTCTATTATGGTGATCCAAAAAACCCTGAGATTTTACGTGCTGCAGGCATTCAAAAGGCGCGGGTGTTTATTCTTGCCATTGATGATTTAGAACGATCTATCACTACTGCTCAATACTTACGTAAGAACTATCCTGAACTGATTGTATTAGCAAGAGCGCGCGATCGTCAGCACTATTATCGTTTGCGTGAGGTTGGCGTGCGCCATATTTGGCGTGAGACGTATTTGTCATCTTTGGACATGTCACGCGAATCACTACAGCTATTAGGTATCTCACCAGAAAAAGCGAGAGAGACGGTAAAAACATTCCGTGATTACGATGATGATTTGATCGAACGCCAACAAGCTATTTATGATGATGAAGCTAGTATGATTGAATCCGCGCAATCAGCAATGGCTGAGCTTGAAAGCTTGTTTGACGAAGATATTGGCAAAGCGCGTAAGATGGATTTAACCGAATTTTATGAGGCGTTAAAGAGTCAAGCAACACCAGTTGATGAGAATAATGATCCTGCAACGGATTCTAAGCCTTAACTCCCAGCACTAGCAATATTTACAAACACTCATTAAGTACAGCCCCTAATCTGCTATACAGTTTTTAGGGGCTTGTTTTTTATTCAGTGAGCTGGTGCAATCCCAATTATCACTGTCTGGTATATGATAAAAAACCAACGTCTGCTCGTTTAAATAGCGTATTGGAAACGTCACATTTTGAATCGTTGCCAATACCGCACAGTCGGTCTCTGGCACGCCTGCGGCCTGACTATCGACATGCATGCGTAGCTGCTGTTGTTCGGTACTCAAAGGTAAATTCACTGGGCACTGCCCTGTCTGTTGATAAATTAATGCCACTCGGTTTTGAGCATTTTTTGCAATATTATAAGAATCAAACAACACTTCGTTTGCTTTAGGCTTGGCAATGATTGGTAAGAATTGCACCTTAATAACCGATAACGAAAACGCAAAGAAACCAAACCCTAATGCTAATCCAAATAAGCTAACGCTGCCTTCTCTTTGCAGATGCGCCTTCTGTGCTGCCTCATCTCGTGGATGGTCATTTATCGCATCAGCGATTTCACGCCTCGCCATTCGATAGTAATACGCATCCGTCCAACGTGCGGCCATAAACGACCAAAACAGCCAAATAACGGCGGCAATGCCGATACGTGTTGCCATCTGGTAAGCATCTGGTACATAGGACATTGCTACAAATTCGAAAGCAACCAGCACCAGCGCTACATTTAGCTGGATAAAAGACCATCCTGCGACACTATAGACAATTGCATCCATATAGCGTTTGCGATATAGCAGCCAAGGAAAAGTGATAAAAAATGCAGCCCAATGCCATTTTGGCGACAGATAACCTTGCTGATCAAACTGCTCAAAACGTTTAAGGTAATAACGCTGGGTACGATTACCGATAAACCACTTATCTAACTGCTTTCGTTTAGCAGGTGTGAGCGACTCTTGATAAAATGGTGGCGGTGAATCCGTCTCGATAAATAACATAGCAACACGCTCTACTAATTCTTAGGAAAAGCATTTAAAAAACACCATTATATGATAACGCCAAACCCTGTGTGTAAAATAGAGAAACCATAGCATTGACTAGCAAATGCGTGAAAATAGGATTGTTCGTTCACAGTTGTATGGATTTAACTTATAATAAGCAAACATTACCCACCTAATTAAGTCTTACAAATCCTATGAGTCAACATTCTGATATCAATGACAATATCAATAGTACCGATACTACTGATGAGCAAACCCTTAATAGCACAAGCGAGCCTATCGATACCGATAACAGCTCCAACCAAGAGGTAGAACCGAACTCTGACAAGCACATTCGCATCGTCAATACGTTTATGAAGCGTCGTACGCACATGAACAAAAACGCTGAGCTTGCACTAACTGCTCCAGAGTTTTCTGAGTATTTGGTCAATAATAGTTTTGGTGATGGCGATCTTACCGGTATTGATAACCTACGTACGTTATTCGCAGATAGCCCAAACGGCCCAAATGCGCCGCTTACGGTAGAGATTGGTTTTGGCTTGGGTGATTCGTTTATTGAAATGGCAGCCGCTGACCCTGCTCGTAACTTTGTCGGTGTAGAAGTGCATGAGCCTGGTATTGGTAAATGCGCTTATATGGCTGGCACCCAAGATTTGAAAAATGTAAAAATTGTCAACGGTGATGCCATTCAATTGCTCAAGCAGCTACCAGAAAACCATATCGATCGTATTCAACTATACTTCCCTGATCCATGGCAAAAAAAGCGCCACTATAAGCGTCGTTTTGTCAGTCCTGAACGTATGAGCATCGTTACGCGCAGCTTAAAACAAGGCGGCTGGTTCCATACAGCAACTGACTGGGAACATTATGCATTTTGGATGGTTGAAGTATTGGATGGTTTCGATGGATTGACTAACAAAGCTGGTACAAGTAACTTCACTGAACGTCCTGACTTTCGTCCAATGACTAAGTTTGAGCGTCGTGGTCTCGACCGTGGGCATGGTGTTTGGGATTTGATCTATGTCAAAGACTGATTAATACTGTCTTATTTTTAGTAGTTTCGACAAAGCGGCTATCTGATGTAGCCGCTTTTTTGTGGCCTTCTAAATGTTATAGAAAATATCTTTAAAAATACTAGACATCCTATGTACAACTATGTCTACTGACATCTCAGTTGCAACTCTTAAGTCATACTCCTGACTTTTAATGCCTATAGTATGATTATGCATAAAAAAAGATAAATTTTTAATTTGTGAAACATAGCGCTCACAAGGCTATTTATAAACAAAACAGCACCTTTAAAGTAACTAAAAACAAAATATAGCATTAGCTCCTAATGCTAACGATCTACGTAAACTTATGTATTATAAGGCTTTACAGAGTTCTCCCCATAAGCTGTGGATAACCCTGTGCATAAGTCACTACTTGACAAGTTTATAGCTAAGTAAATTAAAGGATAAGGTAAAATCGTTCATTTTTTGTACAATTTATAAATTAAACAAAATCAATAACTTACATTAAATTCATATGCATAAAAAATTATTTTAAATAATCTATAAAATAATTTAACCACTCATGATGTTTCACAATTAGCGAAAATAAGCATCTTATTTATTGTGGACAACTTCTAATTCTATTGACAAACCTAGTCGTTATCAGGTTCAAAAAATTAGCAACCTATAGTTCCACTTCTGTAGTTTTTCAAGTTTACACCATACGACAGGTAGTGTCGTTTAGCATTGCATTGCGCTAATTATAGTTCCTTGCTTTTGCTATAATTACCTTATCAAATCAGCAGTGTTAAGAAATAGAGTCGAGTAATTAACATATAAATTCTGATTTAAAAACAACGATAAAGACAGCGTATTGCGGACTTGTTTTTACTTCTCTCGCTATTTAATTTTACTGTATAGTAGAACGATACATTTGATACTACTACCTATACCAGCCACGTGACAACCTATTTTTCGATAAAACAGCCAAACAATAACTAGTGACTTTATAACAGCCAGTATTTGTTTGCCAAAAGTTTTAACAATACTAATATTTTACTCATAGCATCAATCTAACTACCGAAAACAAGGAATCCAATATGGACGACAACAAAGCCAAAGCCCTCAAAGCGGCACTAGGTCAAATCGAAAAGCAATTTGGTAAGAATACCATTATGCATCTAGGCGATGATGCAGCTACTATGGATGTAGATGCGGTTTCTACAGGCTCTCTTGGGTTAGACATTGCGCTTGGTATTGGTGGCCTGCCAAAAGGGCGTATCATTGAAATTTACGGCCCAGAGAGCTCGGGTAAAACGACAATGACACTGCAAGCCATTGCAGAATGCCAAAAGCAAGGCGGTACATGTGCCTTTATCGATGCTGAGCACGCACTTGATCCTGTATATGCCCGCAAGCTTGGTGTAAACACTGATGAATTGTTACTATCACAGCCTGACAATGGTGAGCAAGCGCTTGAAATTACCGATATGTTGGTGCGCTCAGGGGCAATCGACATGATCGTGATTGACTCAGTAGCAGCTTTGACACCGCGCGCCGAGATTGAAGGCGAAATGGGCGACTCTCACATGGGTCTACAAGCGCGTCTTATGAGCCAAGCCCTACGTAAAATCACTGGTAATGCTAAACGCTCTAACTGTATGGTAGTCTTTATTAACCAGATTCGTATGAAAATTGGTGTTATGTTCGGTAGCCCTGAAACCACGACTGGTGGTAATGCACTGAAGTTTTACGCCTCAGTACGTATGGATATCCGCCGTATCGGTGCAGTCAAAAATGGTGATGAGATCATCGGTAACCAGACTCGTGTCAAAGTTATTAAAAACAAAATGGCACCACCTTTCCGCCAAGCTGAGTTCGAGATCACTTACGGTGCAGGTACTAACCATTTAGCCGAAGTTATTGACTTAGGTGTGGAGATTGGCGCTGTTGGTAAAGCAGGCTCTTGGTACAGCTATGGCGATGAAAAAATTGGCCAAGGGAAAGCTAACTCTGTGCTTTTCTTAAAAGAAAATCCTGCCATTGCTAAGGAAATCGAAGATAAAATTCGTGACGAAAAACTTGGTACTAAAAAAGATAGCAAAGACTCAGAAACTGAAGAAGCAGAGCAGGCTTCTGAAGCTGTACAATAATGGTTTAACAATTAACCGTTGTCAGTAACTATGATTCGTTATGAAAATTAAAACCTTAGCTGAAATTTTAGCTGAGTCGGGTGCCGACTCAGCTAGTTCTATTGATAGCAAACCAAAAAAACCGTCCAAAAACTCTCGTACGAATGAGTTTAAAAAACTAGGGAAATCTAGTAAACGGACTATCCGTTCAAGTACAGATGATTCAATCACGAATGACGTTACTATCGATACCGCATTTTTTGAAGACCCCTCTCCTAAATCTAAAAAAACTTCTAAATCTAAAAAACGTAAAAAGCGTTTTCATCCAGCGGCTAATTTTACCGCTGAACCTAGTGATGCCCCTACTTATCAGCCACCTGAAGCGCAAACCATCAAAGAGATGCTAGCAGAAGTCAAACACGACGTTCATAATAATGATGACGTTGATAACGGTTTGACAGCTGATACCAGTAATAGCACTAAGCCACTATCCAAAAACTCAGAAAATAAAGCTGAGCTTTTTGCTGTCAATGATAGTGAAGCAAATAGCCAAAACGATAATATACCAGCCGCGCTCAAAGCCTACTTACGAACTCCTGAGCAGAAACAAGCAGAAATCGATGCGATCAAAGCAGAAAGTCGGTTGCGTTGGCTCGCATTTTATTATTTATCACGCCGTGAATACGGAAAGGCTGAACTAAAGCAAAAGTTGATCGACAAAGAACAAGACCCAGAGAAAATTGATACTCTACTCGATGAGTTTGAAGAAAAAGGTTATCAAAGTGATTACCGCACTACTCTAATGCTAATACGTGAGAATATCCGTAAAGGTCGTGGACGCGGGCGTATCAAACAGGAATTTTATCGTAAGAAGATTGCTATGCCAGACAACATTGATGAGTTAATCGATATGGCAAATGCAGAGTCTGATGAATTCAGTGAGTTTGTAGACGATGATGCAGACAACCTAGTGGATGGTGTAGATTGGCTAAAACTGGCGGTGATAGCACGTACCAAAAAATATGGTGATGAGATACCAGTTGAACAAAAGGAAAAAGCTAAGCAGCTACGGTTTTTACAGTATAGGGGGTTTAATACCGACATCTGCTTTGCCGCACTAAATTATACGCTAGAGTCTTTAGATGAGCGTTTTTAGCTAACACTCATCTAAAGGCTAACCGGGTAAAACAATAATCTTAGATGTCCTATTAATAATAACCAAGCACTTTCCACCAAATTAAACCAGCACCTATCCAAATCACCAAATTAACCACACTCATAATCGCACCAATACCCCACCACTCTTTCAACGTCACATAACCAGAGTTGAAAATTACAGGTGCTGTACCAGTCGCATAATGGGTTAATGTCATCATGATATTACCTGCTGCAGCCAAGATTAATGCATACAGCATTGGCGGTGCCCCTAGTGTCAAACCAACCGCATAGAATGCTGCAAATAGTGCGGTAATGTGAGCAGTGGTACTAGCAAAAAAGTAATGTATATATAAGTAAACTAAGGTCAACATCGTCGCTGCACCTACCCAGCCTACCCCAGTTGTTCCAATGAGAGACTCAATGTTACCTGCAAACCAGCTAATCAAGCCAAGCTTGTTTAGATAGGCCGCCATCATAATCAGTGCACCAAACCAAACAATAGTATCCCATGCAGATTTCTCTTTAAGAATGTCATCCCAAGTCAGTACGCCAGTCAATATCAATGTCGTCAAGCCGATGAAGGCAGTTGTCGTGGCATCAACATTATATTGCTCACCCAAAACCAGTGCAGGGATATTAGCCCATAAGACCAACATAAGACCAAATACACCGAGCATTATCTTCTCATGGGTACTAACCTGCCCCATCTCTGTCAGATTATCTTTTGCGAAGTTTTTGGCATCAGGTGTTGCTTTGACATCGGGGGGATAAATCAAGTAGATAACCACTGGCATGACGATCAGACAAAGCATCCCAGGTATGAACATCGCTACTGCCCACGTCGTCCATGATAGCTGAATATCGCCACCCGTTGCTTTGTTCACCAGCTCTACGACTAAAGGATTGGGGGCAGTCGCCGTGATAAACATCCCAGAAGTAATAGGATTCGCGTGGTAATTTACCATTGCTAAATAGCGACCAATTTTATTTTGAGTGCCTTCTTCTGGTGTCGAATGAAAACTTTGCGCAATGGACTTCATAATGGGGTGAATAATACCACCACCACGGGCCGTATTAGACGGTGTGATAGGTGCGACCATCAATTCAGCAGCTGCCAAGGAGTAAGCCACGCCAATGGTTTTTTTACCAAAAATAGAAATGAAGTAGTAAGCAATACGTCGACCTAAGCCTGTTTTTATCAGCCCACGTGATATCATAACCGCGATACCAATTAGCCAAATCAGAGGGCTTGAATAACTTGACAACGCATCGCTAATAGCTTGCTTCGGACTATCGCTTGTGACGCCGGTCAGTGCCACTAAAGTGACAGCAATAATAGCAATGGCACCAATAGGCAATACCTTACCTATGATGGCAACAATAGTCGCGATAAATAACGCCAACATATGCCACGCTTCTGGTGTCACACCCGTCGGCACTGGGATGACAAACCAAATGACCAAACCAACTAAAATAGCAACAGCTGCTTGAATGGGCTTAAATGGCATAATTAATAATCCTTGTAAGATCCTTAAGCGATTAGAGGAATGTACCTTTCGTTCAATACCGTTGAGACGCTGGAACCACAACCACAACTTGAATGCTAGTCCTATTTATTTTATAGGACTTATAGAACCCTTATATCACTGTTTACTTTTTTTAACATATACATTTAGATTAGCAGACAAATAGATAACAAGAATTTTTTTAAATATGATAACCATGCCTAAACTATAAAAAAATAGCCCATTTATCGACGGGCTATCCTTTGTTGTATTTTCATCGAAACATCTAATTCTGTAAATAGTAGCTCTTTTATAAAAAACTACTTAAAACTACCCAGACGGTTAGATAACTGACTAATGATTTGATCAATTTCTTCATTAGCTTCAGCTTCATTATCCAGATTGCCATTAGGGGTTAATTGGTTCATTACTTCAGGCAATAGCTCAGCGAGCCCTTGTTTTACCTCAGTTTCATTAGCGCCAGTATGAGCGGCTACTTGTTGGATTTCACTTTCGTCAAACAATCGGTTAATCTCATTCGGATCTAGATTATCATTTGTTTCGTTGTTGCTCATCCAAGAACGTGCCTGGCCTTCATAGCCCATACCAGTGATTTTTGATAATGCTCCACTTAGACCGCCATTACGCTTAATCCAGCTGAGTACCATGGGCATTAACGCAGCAACGAGCATACCTTTACCACCAAACCCACTACTGGTTTGTTGACCCCCTAATACACTTCCTAAAATATCACCCAGACCACCAGTACCTGCATTCACACCACTGCGCTGACTACCGCCCGCGAGACCACCAATAATGTCATCTAAACCAAAACCGTTATCTGACTGACGATTATGCTGCTGAGTGCTATAACCACCTGCCTGACCACCGCCCAGTACACTGCCTAAAATATCACCAAGGCCCCCTGTTTGGCGTGCCTCCGTACGCTGATTGACTGGATTGCGCTGAGCATCGTCTGGATTCATTGCACTACGCGCTACTTGGCTCACTAAACTTCCTAATAAGCTCATTATCTATTCCTCTTGTTATTATGTGATTTACTACAAAAATTATGCTTTAATCTACAAAAATATCGCATCTATCTACATGACTCTTAATAACATAATGGCAAATCTATGCGTTTTGTTTTCACTTTTTAATATAACAAACCTATTTATCTTTTGAGATAGCTGTTTTGTTATGACATGTTGAGCTTTTTCATCGTACACAAAAAACTTAGAACCAATAGACGACTAATTATCTAGGATGAACTCTTACTTATATTGGCTAAGATATTTAACTGTCGCCATTGCTCATGATTTACTTGATCACGAAATATAGTTGTGGAAAACGTTTTTTGGTAAGGCTCAATGATATTGAACTCAATACTCGTCGCCCACTGATAGCGATGTATAGCGACTAATTCTGCTTGCCATAATTCATCACCTCGACCCGTTCGTATCAACAACTGCCATTGTTTATCGACACGCTGGCTAAGCCGTGGCTGACTAATATGCAATAGTATAGGTCTTGATATAATGAGGTAGCTTGCGACTGCTGCTGAGACTATTAAGACCAGCAAATATTGCCATAAGGCCAAAGAAGCCAGCCATGCCAATATCATCATGATGCCGATCAAACCCATATATAGTAGCCCGCGTACATAACTGGCAGGCTTAATAGCTGTATCAATACGTAAGGAGGTTGCAAGTGTCATGTCAGCATACTATAAGGGATGTTAACTATTGTGCCTTTTCTTGAGGCCTAAACTAAGTCTTTGGTATGGCGCCATGTTTTTATCTTATTGACCAATGCCCAGATGTCGTCACTTTCTGGACGATTTTGATTAGTAAAATAATCCAACAAGTCAGGGTCTTCATGAGTGAGCATTTGAGCAAATGTTTCTTGCTCAGTAAGATCGGCTGTCAAATAAAGCTCTTTAACATAAGGGTCGATGTAAAAATCTAATTCCTTTAAACCACGGCGAGCTTGATAAATAATACGGCGCTGCTCATTGGTTGGTTCTGGCTGAGTTGTACTAGTCATAGGTTTACTCTTATTAATTTAAATAGTTTTATTAGTTGAGATAGCTTAGAAAACAATAGCAGGCATAGCGCATAGAATATTGATAGTCTTAAAATCTTACTACTCATTTGAACATGTAGAATGAGCTTCACAACGATATGCTGACAGTTGACTCCATAATGCCACTGCCTGCTGCATCATCGCCACATTATGCGTGCGAATGATACTTGCTCCTTGCTGTAAGGCAAATAGCCCAGCAGCAGTCCCTGCCGGATCACGTTCTACCGCTTGCGTTGTATTCACAGCTTGAACCCCACTTTTGGTCAACACTTCTGCTAAAAACCGCTTACGTGAAATTCCAAACATCATCGGTAGGCCAAGTATCTGGAGGCGGCTCAATTGGCTTAATAATGCGCAGTGATGCTCGTAGTTTTTAGCAAAACCAAAACCTGGGTCGATAATCAGTTTCTCACGCTTGATACCGCTGCTAGTTACCTCATCAATACGAGATAATAGCTCGGTACTGACATCATCTACCACTTCCTCATACTGCGCCAAACCATCCATCGTCGTGGGTTCGCCGCGCATGTGAATGAGCATAACCGGTATATCAAGTTCAGCCGCCAATGCTGCTGCACCTTCACGTTTAAGAGCACGCACGTCATTCCATATGTCGGCACCTTCATCAAAAGCTGCCTGCATCACTTCAGGGCTACTAGTATCAATAGATAACCAAATACTTTCACCACAATGCTGACGAATGGCTCGGACCACTGGCACAACGCGATTTATTTCTTCAAAAGTACCAACGACATTTGCATTTGGGCGAGTAGATTCACCACCGATATCGATAATAGTAGCACCTTCATTTATCATCTTCTGACAGTGAGCAACAGCGGTCTCTACTCCGTTAAACTGACCCCCATCTGAAAACGAATCCGGTGTAACATTAAGAATACCCATAATATGTGGCTGCGATAAATCCAAAATCTTATCACGGCTCGTTACTTGATAATTAGGTAAAGGTTGGAATAGTGACATGAGTAATCCATCAACAGTAAAAAGTATAATACGGTTTTAGTTATTGTTCTTCATGCTTATAATACCAGTAAATCTTATAGGGTTCTAAGCCCTTCATAAAATGATGACAATAAAAAAGCCCTTTATCATAAAGGGCTTTTTATTAAACATGAATACGCTAGCATTTACATCGCCGGTAATGGTGGCGGTGTTGGACCTGTCGTTTTAATATCATTCTTTGACAAGTTCACTTCGTTATGACTATAGACCTTAGGCGGACGTGGGTCTTCACCTGCTAATATATCTTGCAGTTGATCACGATCAATGGTTTCCCATTTCATTAATGCATCGACCATAGCGTGCATTTTTTCTTGGTTGCCTTCAATCAACTCACGAGCAATATCGTACTGCTCTTCCAACATGCGGCGTACTTCCTCATCAACTTTTTGCTGCGTGGCTTCAGAAATCGTACGACCTCCACCACCGAAGTATCCTTGTGAACTATCATCATCCTCGTAAACCATGATACCAAGTGCATCAGACATGCCGTACTTCGTGACCATTGCTCGTGCCATTTTGGTAGCGCGCTCAAAATCGTTTGAAGCACCCGTTGACATTTGATTGATAAAGACTTCTTCAGCAATACGACCACCGAATAGAATAGCTAGATCGCTCAACATTTTTGATTTATACATACTGGTCTGATCATGCTCAGGCAGCTGCCATGTAACACCTAGGGCAAAACCACGAGGCATAATGGTAACTTTATGTACCGGATCAGTACCTGGTAGCAACTCCGCTACTAAAGCATGACCTGCTTCATGGTAGGCAGTCGCACGGCGTTCTTCTTCGCGTATTACCATAGACTTACGCTCAGGACCCATATATAGCTTATCTTTTGCGTCTTCAAAATCATTCATATCGACACTGGTCTTGTTACGACGTGCTGCAAATAATGCTGCTTCGTTTACAAGGTTGGCAAGCTGTGCACCACTAAACCCAGGTGTACCACGAGCAAGAGAACTTGCATCTACACTAATCGTATTTGGCAATTTCTTCAAATGGACTTTTAGAATTTGCTCACGACCTTTAATATCTGGCAAACCGACTTGTACTTGACGATCAAAACGACCTGGACGTAATAGTGCTTTATCGAGTACGTCAGCACGGTTAGTTGCAGCAATGACAATGACGCCTTCATTACCTTCAAAACCATCCATCTCAACCAACAACTGGTTCAGTGTTTGTTCACGCTCATCATTACCGCCGCCCATACCGGAGCCACGATGACGACCGACTGCATCAATCTCATCAATAAAGATAATACAAGGAGCACTTTTCTTTGCTTGCTCAAACATATCGCGGACACGTGATGCACCAACACCGACGAACATCTCAACAAAATCAGAACCTGAAATTGAGAAAAACGGTACTTTAGCTTCACCAGCGATAGCTCTTGCAAGTAGTGTTTTACCAGTACCTGGAGGACCTACCATCAAAATACCACGAGGAATCGTTGCCCCAAGTTTGGTAAATTTATCTGGATCACGTAGAAAATCAACCACTTCAACCACTTCTTCTTTGGCTTCTTCACAACCTGCCACGTCTTCAAAGTTAACGTTGATTTGATCTTCGGTCAGCATTTTTGCTTTTGATTTACCAAAGCTCATCGGGCCACCGCCTTTACCACCAGCACCGCCCTGCATATTACGCATAAAGAATAAGAACAGACCAATAATCAGTAAAATTGGGAAGCTGGCTATCAGTAATTGCATCAATACGCTTTGGCGCTTCGGTGCAGTTCCTTGAACTTCGACTTGGTTCTCACGTAGCATTGGCATTAGCTGGTCATCTGACACAGCTGGTCTAATGGTCTCAAAAGATGAGCCATTTTTCTTTTCGCCGGTGATCTGCTCGCCGTCGATCTCGACACTGGCTACTTGGTTTTCTGACACTGCAGTCACAAACTCAGAGTAGTTAAGGTTATCCGGCTCAGAAGATTGATCAAAGCCGCTAAACACCAGCACCAAAACGCCGATTACCACCAGCCACAATAAGGTATTTTTTACCATGTCGCTCACTAGTTATTCCCATCCCTTACTTATTGGTGTGTCTATTAAACACGTGACGTCTATAAACGTATTGCTCATTTTTAATGAATATCCCGATACTAAAAAACTGCTACATTAAACTTATATGATTTATAGATAGCCTAAAAATTGTTTTTATAAATAATCAGTATGAGATAAACATAGATATACGATCATTGAGCTTGTAAAACGCTTATTATCAGACGACTTTGCCTAAAACATATGCTAAAAACAAAGGTAATATACCATGATATGTGGTGTTAACCCGTATAATTCAAGCAAGTTTCACGATTATTCATTTAACTTCTGTCACAGCGCTTATATCTCGATAAAAACACTTTATGGCGGTTTATCATCTCGCTTACAAGAGCAGCAACTTATTGATGTTAAAACTATTTAATCGCTATCCAAAACATCTCTTTTGACCGTGGTCGTGACGCACCTGGCTTTATACTACGAATTTTACTAAAATCCTGCTGCATCTGCTTGCGTAATTCCTGTGTACCCTGACCTTGAAACACTTTCATAATAAGTGCGCCACCTTCTGGTAAGGTTGCGAGTGCGAAGTCCACTGCCAGCTCGCACAGGTACATCATACGCGGCTGATCGATCGCACTATTTCCAGCGGTATTGGGTGCCATGTCCGACAGTACTACGTCGACTTGCCTATCCCCTACTTCTGCCATAATGGCGTCAAAAACTTCAGCTTCACGAAAATCACCCTGAATAAAGGTAACATCAGGCAAGTTATCCATGGCCAAAATATCGGAGGCAATTAAGATACCATCATCACCTACCAGTCGACCAGCAACTTGTGACCAACTACCAGGAGCACTACCCAAGTCTACGACTGTCATTCCCTTTCTAATCAAATTGGTTTTTTCGTTAATCTCCAATAATTTATAAGCAGCACGAGCACGGTAGCCATCTTTTTGAGCTTTTTGCACATAATGATCGTCAATATGCTCTTTCATCCAAGCACTGCTGCTCTTTGATAGTTTTTTGTTTTCGATACGCGTGGCCAAAATACCTGCTCCTATTGCTTTACTAGATCTAGCTGCTTTAATCACTCTATCACTTACATACTGACATTAATCAGATGCGGATTATTCCAAATATAGTGTCAAACAAGTTTTTGATTCATTAATGGTCACAAACTGACCAAATTCTATTGGTTAAATAACTGTTTTATAAGGCAGCAGCGTTTATAATGTACCAAACATTCAGTTTAACATTTTCGTCACGTAAAATCGTGCAAAATCCTGCTGATCTCATGCAAGATGGTCACAGATTATCTATAATGATCAATAACTGTTTTTGACAGTACCATTTTTATTTTTACCAACACTTAGGAATTATATGCAACTCGATAACGCTACCATCAAACGTCTAAAAGGCATCGGTCACGAGCTAAAGCCTATCGTTATGATCGGCAACAAAGGCATTACCCCAACTATTACTGAAGAAATCGATCGCGCGCTGTCAGATCATGAGCTTATCAAAGTGAAGCTACCTGCTGGCACGAAAGAAGAGCGTGACATCGTTGGCGCTGAACTCGCTAAAGCGGCTAATGCATCTCTGGTTCACTCTATTGGTCGTATGGCATTATTACTACGCAAGAACCCAAATGCTAACCCAAAACTGTCTAACTTAGCACGTCACGCGCAGTAATCTGTCATGACCGACTAGACTTAAGTGTTTAAGTTTTATATTCACTTATCTCATAGCTAAATGATAATGAAATACAGAAGCCGCGATGCATCCTGCTCACGGCTTTTATATTGTCTGCTGCTCTCAGTTATACTTCTAGAATAATATAAGAGCACTTATTCAGTATAATTTCTCTTCTGACTCTTACTTTTTATTAATACCATCGAGACTTATTAATAATGAACCAATCTTTTAACATCCATATAGCCACCGAGACGCTAGCGAAAAATGCTCAACAACTAAATGTGTCTATAGAAGAGCTAGAGAGTATCTCTATCGAAGTAAGTGCAAAGATTGTCCAACAGCCGACTTTACAGCTAGTGATGACCTATCAAGTAACTCTGCCTAGCCAAACTCTAGCTAATCAATTAAATTGGCCAACATGGCAGCAAGCCCAAGTAAATTTCACTGATTATCTATGGGAAGAAACCTGCCTTGAATGTTTTATTGCTAGCAGTAAGCTGAATGACAGCAAGGTTAATGACGAAGATATCGTAACAACTCACCAAACGATGCCTCACAACATACCATTCCAACATTCACCCTCTTATGTAGAAGTTAACGCTAGCCCTGATGGTCGTTACGCTCTTTATCAATTTGATAGCTATCGTAATCCTACGGCACTACCGCCAGTACCATTGTACGAGACTGATGGAACCACACGCGCATCTATTGATTGGAATAATAATAAGGATCTGACTGCTATATCAGTAGAAAGCCAGTCATCTAGCACTCCAACGGTAGTACAGTCAGCCTTTCTTTATGAGCGCAGCTTTAGCCTGCCTATAACTCAACTACCGAATCAACAATACGCTGTTGCAAACATAATGATCGAACAAATACATCCTTGTGTCATCTTATGGTTTAGCGAAACTGATTTATACTTCGCCACCAACCATGCCTCCCCGCCTGACTTTCACAATCGCGACTATTGGCCAAATTTTGAGCTTTAATTCGGTTACATGAGCTGTATTCACTTAGACATCACATTTTAAGCACAAAAAAAACCCAGCAATGCCATAAAGAGCATTACTGAGTTTGGAGAAAACTTTAACTGTGTTTAACTGATGCTTATTTATCAGCCATTGCAAGGTAGATACCACGGTCTGATGCATCATCAACATACTGCGAATCACGCCATGTTGTATAGCTGTACGTACCGCTATATGGGCTGATGCTATTTTGACGGAAATCAGATACCCAGTCGTTACCATCAAAAATCTGGATATGACCATGTGGACGGCCTGAAGTACGGTTGTAGACAACTACATCGCCAACTTGTGGTTCCATGTCGTTGCTAATTTTGGTGAAGCCAGCTTTGGCGAGCGTACCACGAGAAGCATACTGATAAGCGGACGGATTAGGCGTAAATTCGTAGCCAGCTGACTGCAGTGCTTTACGTACATAGCGAGCACAGTAACCAGAGCTTCTAGATAACGCTACACGAGACGCATTTGCTGCTGCAATAGCAGGAGCAGAGTTACGGTCAGGTACACGACTAGCTTGCTGTTGGCGCTGCTCATAAGACAAACGGCTAGTCAGTGAAGCTAGCTGATTTTCTTTTTGCTTAGCATGAGCACTCAAATTATCGATGGCCTGACTGATTTCATCATTACTAAATACATGTGTACCATTATTAGTGCTATAGATATTACGGCTGGAACCATAGTTCGCAGTAGTAGAAATATTTGTGATGGTATGACTCAAGGTATTATTTGGTTGAAAGGTTGTCTCGGCAGCACCACTCGTCTGTGCAATACCCATCCCCAATACTGACAAAATTAATAAAGCTTGTTTCATAAATTTACTACCTATTGTTAATACAAGTCTGCTCGTCATCCATAACGAAGCATCAATTAATTTAGAGGATATAATCATCAAATAGACGTGATAAAATTCCTATTACAACGGTTCACTTTTTCAAATAGTGACTAGTGCCAGTAGCACCTTCCACCTAGTCAACTATATTATAAGCCATCTGCTATACGTTGCTTTTGGCATGTCTGTTATGAGTATCGAGTTTGTCACCTATTAGATGAGTACTTACGATGTCAAAAAAACAACCTAATCGGCTTGCCCAGCTGATAGATCATCAAGCATTTGCTGGTAGTGCGCTACCTCAAACCCTTGCTAACAACATGCGGCTATATATAGAAGCAACCAACGAGATAAAAGAGCTATTGGTAGACTGTCTACCTGAAGAGATCCTCAATACCTGTTGGGTTGTCGGCTTAACACCTGAGCAGTTGATATTAAGTGTTAGCTCAATGACAGCAGCAAATCATATTCGCTATTTACATAGCTCGTATTTGCAAATACTAACAGAGCAGTCAATTACATTTAAACAACTCAAGCAAATTCGCGTCGTTGTGGCTAAAAGTTCTACTGATAATTATCTATCTAAGCCATCGTCAGTAGCATCGCTACAATTACCTAACTCTCGTAAAGCCAATGAAAATCAGGCGCTTAGCCAAAACACAAAACGGACTATATCACAGGCCGCAGAGCATGTCACCACTGACGAAAACCTCAAAAAAGCCCTTTTACGCCTAGTGAATAACTAAAAAACACCTACTGCTAAGTGTAAAGTTATGTAAATAAGAACAGATAATGGCATTGATATAAATGGTTTTTTGTAATGTATCAGCCAAAAAAAATCCTTCGTTAGTCATATCCATAATATAGATACAACCAACAAAGGATTTAAAAACTATCTACAGCTTTTGTATTGTGTGCCTCAACGATGAAAATATACAACAATACAGGTAATACATCCAAAATATAGAATATTATACAAATGTAATTACGGCCTAACTATGTAATATTGCGTAAATGTTTCGATAATTCGTGTATATTCCTGTATTTATCCTTCGATAGCTAAATTACTAAGCGATAAATACTCGATAGGACAGGTTACATTGTCATCAAAAGTTACAATTTCAAAGTTATCTTCGTCAGATAGTATTTCGCGTACTAACAAATTATTTAGAGCATGACCAGACTTATAGGCATTAAAACGACCTAAAATTGGGTAGCCAATCAGATGCAAGTCTCCTAATGCATCTAAGATTTTATGACGAACAAACTCATCATTAAAACGTAAGCCTTCTACATTGAGTATATTGTCATCATCAATAACAATGGCATTTTCCATACTACCGCCCAATGCTAGGTTGTTTTGACGTAGCGCTTCTATATCACGTAAAAATCCAAAAGTACGAGCAGTGCTCAACTGCTCGATGAAGTTCTGTGTAGAGAACTTCAATTGTGCATGTTGAAAGTTTTTATCAAAAGCAGGATGATTGAAATCAATTTCGAAATTTAATTCATACCCATCATAAGGACGCAGCTCCGCCCATTTATCTTCCAGTTTTACTCGTACTGGACGTATAATTTTAATGAATTTTTTAGCTGCTTCTTGCTCACAAAATCCTGCGTCAAGTAAAAGCGCAACAAAAGGCGCAGCACTACCATCCATGATCGGTATCTCTGAAGCAGAGACACGAATCAATAGGTTGTCTACACCTAGACCAGCGATGGCACTAAGCAAATGCTCGACCGTACCTACCCGCGTACCACCAAATACTAAGTTCGACGACATCATAGTATCTTGTACTAAAAACGCACTCGCTGGGATTGGTTGACTACCCTCTATGTCTGAGCGCTCGAAAACAATACCAGTGTCAATCGGCTGTGGATGAAACTCCAAGTCAACAGGCTGACCACTATGTAGACCAGTACCCGTAACGGCAATTGCTGTTTTTATGGTTCTTTGGTTCATGGTTGTCTTCTCACATATTTTGTTACAATTGACATAGTGTACCATTACCCACCCCTTATTCGCTATATATAAAAAGCGCTAATTTTCTTATCTCCTTGATTGATAACACTTATCGTCAATACTCTGTAGTTAATTTTTACTTTGTATGCCCTCTCTAATGCCATAAATCAGTAAGCCTTATACCAAGTTCAACAGTCATAAATCCTCAAATCATATAGGAGGTTGTCACAATTTTTTATAGAAAACGATTTAACTTTCTTTAAACATAAAAAAGCCAGCGTGTCAACGCTGGCTTTTTCTCACTTACAATGAGCCAAAAATACTATTTATTTTGTTGACGCTTCAAATAGTCTTGGATACTGTTTGTTTTAGTCTTAGGTTGCTCCTGAGGTGCCCTTGCGCTAGGACGTACAACGCTATCTTGGTACTGCTGAGCTTGTGACTGCTTTTGACTGTTTAAAGCGCTAGTGTGTACGTTAGGATCGACAGGTTGCGTGCTATTAACAGAAGGCACTGGTTGCTCTGCTACTTCTGGCTCTTGACCTGCGTTTTCGTCCAACGTTAGACCAGTTGCAATGACTGTCACATGTAAGTCATCACCCATTTTTTCATCGATAACAGAACCGTAGAAAATGTGAGCATCGTCGATATCAGTAATTTCTTCGACTATTGCACTGATTTTGCTCATCTCATCCAGTGATAATGACTCTGAAGAGATCACATTAACCAGTAAACCTTTAGCGTTCTCTAAACGCAAATCGTCAAGCAATGGTGATCTAATAGCTTTTTCAGTTGCTTGGCGTGCACGATCATCACCGCTAGCACGACCAATACCCATCATTGCATGACCTTTAGCAGTCATTGCAGTACGGATATCATTAAAGTCAATATTAATCATACCCTCGCTAGCGATGGTTTCAGCGATACCTTGAACGGCATGCAATAGTACATCATCCGCTTTTTTAAAGGCATCTTGCATAGAGATATTGCCGTATACACTCATCAATTTATCATTTGGAATCGTGATTATCGAATCGACAAAGTTAGTCAGCTGCTCGATACCTGCTTTAGCAGCTTTAATACGCTTACCACCTTCGAATTTGAATGGTGTCGTTACAACAGCAACTGTCAATACTTCCATTTCTTTTGCAATACGAGCAACAACTGGTGCTGCACCAGTACCCGTGCCGCCACCCATACCAGCAGTGATAAAAACCATATCTGAGTGATCAAGCAATGCGCGAATCGCTTCTTCTTCGCTTTCTGCTGCTTCACGCCCAACTTCTGGATTTGCACCTGCCCCTAGACCGCGATTCGTTTTTGCACCCAGTTGCAGTTTATGCGGTGCAGTAAGACGATCTAGCGCTTGTTTATCGGTATTGGCACAAACGAACGTTACACCTCTGATGCCTTGTTGTACCATATGTTCAACTGCATTACCGCCGCCGCCACCAACACCGAATACAGTGAAGCTTGCTTGGCCATTATTTTGAAGCTGATTATCATCTGGCATGGTGTATTTTGACATAAAAAAGATTCTCCAGTTGCAGATAGCGTATAAGTCGAAGCATAGTAACGCACTCATGTAGCGCGCTATCGACATACTATATATAAATGTATTTAAATAAAACAGGGTATGGCTAAAATCATTCAGTGTAGACAATAATATGTCATTACCATTCAGTACGTTATTTTTAAAACTAATTTATTCGCAATGTTACTTTGTTTTTTGCTTAACCAATTTAGAGGCATTCTATAGCGTATGGGTGCTTTGTTAAACAAGTCTATAATATTTTCTTTAAAACATTCGCAAAACGTTGGCCCGCACTTCGAAAGACGCCTGATACTCGATTATTTTGAATGGCTTCAGGTTCACTTTTTTCACTGCGGCGGAATTGCTCGCTCTGACTATATAGCAATGTACCAAAAGCCGTTTGATAAGCACGGTCGTTAACTTGGCTATTGAGTAGCTTAAAGGACTCGTCATTATCGAAATGATTATAAGCACTGATAGCAGGATGGGTGTTGGTCAATACGACAGGCATTTTCATTAACTTTTTGGCAAAGGGTATCATACCTTTAATAGTACTACCGCCACCATTCAACACAATCCCTTTATCGATATAGCCTATCAATCCTGCTTCGTGTAACTGACGTGCTACTTCAGTAAATATTTGAACATAACGAGCTTCGATGATACGTGCCAAATTATAAATGCCAATGTTAATTTCGTCACCAGATCCTTGAGGTTTGAACAAAAAGAATGCACTTGGATCAACGCTATTAACATCAGCTGTACCATGAGACTTTTTCAGTTTTTCAGCTTCAATCATGGAAATACCAAAATCAGCTGAAATATCCATCGTCACTTCATGACTACCTGTCGCGATACAATGTGTAAAAATCAACTTATTCTCTTTATACACACAAATACTGGTCGTACTAGCACCAATGTCTACCAAGCAAACACCTTGCTGGCGTTCCTCAGTCATTAAACTATACTCAGCACTAGTTACAGCATCAAAAACAATATGATCAATGCCAACGTCACAACTTTGTAATAGTTTCTGGATATTCTGACGACTGGCAACAGGCATCATCATCATGTGGTACATCACAGTAATATTGTGTGCCATCATCTCGATGACATCATCCACCATAAAGTCTTGCTCATCGACATAGATACCTTGCTGACAACAATGCATCAAGTAATTATCAGATGATAAATCACGCGACTTTGCATTGGCCAATGCTTGTACCATGTCTTTAGCACGTACAACTTCGTCTTCTACTTTGACCTCTCCAGCACTGTTTTTACTAGATAACTCAGGTGTCGCAAGTGTTAACCAAACACTATGCACACGGCAGTTAGCCGTATCTTCTGCTTCTTGAATGGCTTGTTTTATAGCACCTTGCAGACGTTCACGGTGCTTTATCTGACCCTGATAAAAATCGCTGTTTTTAACTTGTCCTACGCCCAAAATACGAATGTCTTTTGCAGAGACAACATTGCCTATTACGACATATACTGCCGTGGCACTTAGATGGACAACAACCAGATTTTCATTATTTTTCATGGTACCAGACAAATTATCGCTAAACAGAAGAACAAGTGATGCTCTTCTATTAAATCATTAAAAAAAGCGTTACTAATACGCTATGATGTTGTACATATCTTATTTAAACTGAATAAACCGTCTTAGCCCAGCTATCGATTATCTATCATCATTATTCTTACTTAGGCTATTCTGATTCATCACTTTGCGTCGTATTCCAAGCAATGGTAAATCCATTTTTATATCGTAAATCTACAGACTGCATTTCATCTCGACGCGTACTTAATTGATTGCCAAGCAGTTGGCTTAAATTCAGTAATTTTTGTGCTGTATTCTCATTGTCTACAATCACACGCAGACCATTGTCAAAGCGAATCAGCCAGGTCATTCTTGGTGATAGAATGATATCTTCGACCTGCATATCAAGTGGTGTATACCAATCATTCACTTGTTGCATCTGTTGCATAATGACTGGTGCTTGAGACATCTCACCTTGTAAGGTCGCAAACTGCTCTTGTGTTAAATCTCTGCTATCAGCAGGAACAAAAACAGCACCTTTTGCATCAACCAAACGTTCTGTACCAAAATTAGCAACCGCTTGTTTGGGCAATGCATTGATAACAATACCACGTTGCCAATCACGAGAAATACTTACTTGGTCTACCCAAGCTAAACCCATCGTGATGTCTCGCAATGCCTGCAAATCAGAGGTGAAAAAACTGCTTACTTGCTGTTGTTCCATTACTTCTTGTAATGAGCGATATTGGGCAACAGACAGACCTTGATTACTAACATAAATATTTGCTGGCGGTGCATCACGTAATGCTTTACCACCCATCATTAATATTAGCACTAACAAACCTAAGACCAGTACCATAAATAGATACTTTACCGTTGCTGGTATTTGGAGCTTAGATTTTGGGCGACCGTCTTTATCACTCATCAAGTCAGTTACCTCGTTGACAGTTTGAGCCATAACGACCTTTGTCCCTATATTTGCATAAAACTGATCATGCTATTTATTGATATAAATCTGCGTATTCTTGGCAGAAGCTTATTAAGTCGATATATTATCAAATTTTATTAAAAATACAGCTTACCTACAGCCATTACGCTCATTTAAACGTAACATTTTTCTTAAATTATGAATAAGTTAACAGCTGTATCCACCACAAAACATAAATATCGCCAAAACATGCCTATTTTTACAATATTAACGTATTTTATGGTTAAACAATAGTCAAACACTAATTAGTGGTAGTGAATTTACACAAGTTTACATGAGGCTGTGGTATAGCAGCTCTAGTGATACAAAAAGACATCATCATTTGCTTAATTTAATCAAAATGGCGACTATAACGTCTGTGCCAAAATGTGCCAACATAGGGCGTCAAAATCTAGTCCCCGAGCTTTGGCCGCCATTGGAACCAAACTGTGACTGGTCATACCTGGTACGGTATTGATTTCGAGCAACCAAAAATTGCCCGCTTCGTCTTGCATAGCATCGACACGTCCCCACCCCTTTGCATCTACTGCACGAAACGCTGCAAGACTCAAATCTTGCAAATGCTTTTCATCAGCAGCACTCAATCCACATGGGATATAGTAACTGGTATCATTACGATTATATTTGGCTTCAAAATCATAGAAGTTAGTGATATCAGCTGGTTCGAGGCGAATAACAGGATAAGCTTCATCATCAATGATAACGATCGTAAACTCACGACCTGTGATCCAGCGCTCAGCCATCACCGCATCGCCGCATTGCACCGCAGTTGCATAAGCAGCAGGCAGCTCATCAAGTTGATGGACCTTGGTCATACCAATACTTGAACCTTCGTGAACTGGCTTAATAATAAGTGGTAGACCTAACATATTGACCACTTGCTGCCAGTCAGTATCAGCCGTCAACAATGAGAATGGTGCAGTCGATAGACCGCAACCATGCCATAGCTGCTTGGTACGTACTTTGTCCATACCTAGTGCAGAAGCTAGAATACCTGATCCTGTCTGCGGTATCTCAAACCACTGTAATACGCCTTGTAGCAAACCATCTTCGCCGCCACGACCATGTAATACATTAAACACACGATCATATTCGCGTAGCTCAGTAATGTCCTGATGCTTTGGATCAAAGTGAGTCGCATCAACGTCTTGGTTTTGGAGCGCTTGCAATACTGCCGCACCACTGTCCAGGGACACGCTGCGCTCATTGCTACTACCACCATAAACAACCGCTACTTTACCAAACTGACTAGCGTCTTTTGCATTAGTTGTCGCGTCTAAAGATGTGTCATTGATAGCTGACTTTTGAGTGCTATTATTGTCTTTATTATCAGTTGTCATGAGGTTTGTTCCTAAATTTTAGCTTACTTAATATAAAGATTATTGGCGGCCAAATCGATAGCAATCTGCCCAACATTACCAGCACCCTGGGTAATCAGCATATCGTTAGCCTTTAACAAGCGCTGCATAACAGGGGCTAGATTGTCTTTGTCAACGATGGTCGGTTCAACTTCACCGCGTAAACGAATACTGCGCGCTAATGATTTGGTGTCAGCACCCGTAATCGGACTCTCACCTGCTGAATAAACATCTAATAATAATAGCTCATCAACACTCGAGAGTACTTCCACAAAATCATCGTAGCAATCACGGGTACGGCTGTAACGATGCGGCTGAAATAGCATCACTAAACGACGATCAGGGAAGCTTTGACGAGCGGCTTTAATGGTCGCATCGACTTCTTTTGGATGATGACCATAATCATCAATCAATAAAACATTGCCATCATCGATATCAACAGAAGCATGTTGCTCAAAACGACGCCCCACGCCTTCAAACTTCTGCAAAGCACGCTCAATTGCTGCATCGTCAACGCCTTCATCGGTCGCCATAGTAATAGCAGCAAGAGCGTTATAGACGTTATGCGTACCAGGAATATTCAACGTCAGACGTAATGGCTCGCGGTCACGGCGTAATACTGTGAAGTGAGTTTTGGTACCTTCAGTCTCTAAATCAACAGCTTGTACATCATTGAACGGCTCAAAACCAAAGGTCAATACTGGACGACCGATATCATCAATCATTGCATATAGTTCAGGGTCATCACCGCAGACCACTGCCAAACCGTAAAATGGCATGTTTTGTAGAAACTGGATATAAGCGGCTTTTAATTTATCAAAACTATTTTCGTAGGTTTCCATATGGTCTTGGTCGATGTTAGTCACAATCGCCGCCATCGGATGTAATGATAAGAATGATGCATCAGACTCATCAGCTTCTGCAACCAAGAAGCGGCTGCTACCTAATGCTGCATTTTTGCCTGACGCATTTAATTTACCACCGATAACATAGGTAGGATCTAGCTGCCCTTCTGCCATCATCGTAGTAAGCAAACTGGTCGTCGTCGTTTTGCCATGCGCACCAGCAACTGCAATACCATGACGATAGCGCATTAGTTCACCAAGCATATCGGCACGGCGTACTACTGGCAGTCGAGCTTCAAGTGCTGCTTTTACCTCAGGGTTGCTACGGTCAATCGCTGATGAGACAACGATAACATCAGCATTGGCGATATTTTTGGAGTCATGGCCAATCGATATCTCAATACCGATTTGCTGTAAACGTTTGGTCACTAAGCTTTCTGCTATGTCAGAGCCACTGACCTGATAGCCTTGATTATTCATCACCTCAGCGATACCGCACATGCCTGAGCCACCAATACCGATAAAATGCAAATGCTGAATACGGCGCATCTCTGGTATTTCAATCAAACGCTTAGGTAGAGCTTTCGCAGAGGTAGGCATAAGGGTCTCTCTTTATTAAAGGTCAATAAAATTTAGTAAATTCAAATAAGGGGGCTAGGTTACAGACTATAGCGCTTGCCAAATGATATCAGCAACTTGCTTACTCGCACTACGGTTGGCCAATGCATGGCCTTTCTTCGCCATCGCTAAACATTTCTCTCGATTGAGTGCGCCAAGCTCATCACTCAGGCTTTTGGCAGTTAGCTCTGACTGCGGCAACAAAATTGCAGCATCATGCGAGGTCAGCGTGCGCGCATTAGCCGTCTGATGATCATCAACTGCATGCGGTAGTGGTACAAAAATAGCGGCTATTCCGACGTTTTGAATTTCAGTCACTGTCAATGCACCTGCACGGCAAACGATGATATCCGCCCAGTTATAAGCTGCAGCCATATCATCAATAAACGGCTGTACAGTAAACTGATGGTTGTTTAGGTCTTGTTCGCTATAAGCCGCTTGCGTGGCTACTTCGTTATTGCGTCCACACTGGTGAAGCACTTCAAATGGCTGATCTAGCAATGCTAATGCTTTTGGTACTGTATCATTTAATACCTGAGCGCCAAGTGAACCGCCGACTACCAACAGTTTAAGCGGTGAGCTATCATTTACATCGTAGCGTAACATTGGCTCTGCGACACCAGTGATGGCATTACGCACAGGATTACCTACTGTCTCAAGCTTGGCATCTTGCTGACTATTGCCAAAGGTATTTTCAAACGCTTGTAATGTCTTGGTCGACAGCTTAGATAAATAGCGATTGCTCATGCCAGCGATGGCATTTTGCTCATGGATAATCAATGGCGTATTAGTCATGCGCGCAGCGATACCACCAGGTGCAGTGACGTAACCACCGAACCCAACGACCACATTAATCTGATTACTACGAATCACTTTTACGGCTGCAATTGTCGCGGATAGCAGAGTCATTGGTAGCTTTAATAGTCGACCAACGCCTTTGCCACGAAGCCCTTGCATATTAATAGCATGGAAGGGATAGCCTGTCGGTTCAACCAAACCGTTTTCCATACCGTTTGGCGTTCCCAACCAGTGAATCACCGCACCGCGTTGGGTCAGCTCGTCGCTCACTGCAAGCGCTGGAAAAACATGCCCGCCCGTACCAGCTGCCATCATCAATATATGCGGTGTTTTCATGAACGCCTGCCTATCTTTACTTTATTTATATGAAGGGTTTATCTCACTGCTGCGATGACAGTTATAAACAATAATGACCTAGCCAAAGCCCGCATAGTATAGAGGAAATCATTGTCTTATATACAGTACTTTGTGCAGCAAAAACAACAAAAGTCCAAGCCATGACTGTTCAAGGCTTGGCGCCGTGTAATGCTAATAAACGTTAAGAGAAATCAGTGACTAACAATACCTTAAAATGTAGGTTTTACGTAGTCAAAATATTCCTTAGTATAGATAAAGCTATGCCTTAACTTTATTCTCAATCGCCATGATAAAGTCGGTTGCGATATCTGTACCGCATTGATCATCAATCTCACGTACACACGTTGGGCTAGTAACGTTAATCTCAGTAATACGTCCGCCGATCAAGTCTAGACCAACAAACATTAGGCCTTTTTCTTTAACGATTGGTGCCACAACTTCTGCTACTTGGCGTTCGATATCAGTCAATGGCATGGCAACACCGTTACCACCAGCTGCTAGATTACCACGGGTCTCGCCTTTCGTTGGAATACGGGCCAAACTATAATCCACTACGACTCCATCGACGATTAACACGCGTTTATCACCCTCTTTAATCTCTGGCAAATAACGCTGCGCCATGATGGGCAAAGTCTGAAGCTCAGTCAGTATCTCTAACGTCACCCCAATATTTGGGCTATCAGCAGTCAAACGGAAGATACCAGTGCCGCCCATACCATCTAGTGGCTTGACGATGACGTCCTGCTGTTCAGCGATGAATTTACGAATATGCGCTTGCTTGCTAGTCACAATTGTTGGGCTCATATAATCGCTAAACCACGTCGCAAATAACTTCTCATTGCAGTCTCGAATCGCTTGTGGATCATTGACCACAAGCACGCCTGCCGCTTTGGCATGGTCAAGCATATAAGTGGCATAGATAAAGCGCATATCAAACGGCGGATCTTTACGCATCAAGATCACGTCATAGTCACCCACTGGTCCCGTTACTTTATCGCCCAATGTATAAAAATCTGCAGGATCACGATTCACTGTAAGCGGCTGCGTATCAACCATTAACTGACCACGGTCCAACCACAAGTCATGAATCTGACAGTAACCAAGCTGATGTCCGCGATCTTGAGCGGCCCACATCATAGCGAGGCTGGTGTCTTTTTTGTAATTGACTCGCTCGATAGGATCCATAATAACGAGTATTTTTAGCGATTTTTCTTGTTTTTGTTGGCTCATGATAAGACTCACTTACGTTATATTATTAATATGAAACGAACTCAGTGTCCAACTATACGCCGTACTGCTCACGGTAGTGTTGCATTTTGGCTAACTGTGTCGCATCTTTATATTGGCTATTTTCATCGGCCAAATAACTGATCAAGTCATCGATATCGACCAATGCACGTACAGACACTTCTAGTGTTGCGGCAAGCTCTTGGATAGCAGAATGCTCGCTTTGACCTTTTTCTTTACGATCGAGTGCAACGATAATACCAGCAACGCTTGCGCCTGCTTGCTCTAAAATCTCGACCACTTCGCGCATGGCTGTACCTGCTGTGATGACATCATCAAGCACCCAAACGGCCTTGCCAGTTACGTCAGCACCTACTAAATTGCCACCTTCACCATGCGTTTTGGCTTCTTTGCGGTTATAACCCCATTTAGCGTTAATACCATGATGCAACCATAACGCTTGAGCCGTCGCTGCGACAAAAGGAATACCTTTATAGGCCGCACCAAAGATGACCAGCTCTTGCTCATTATCGCCATTATTTGCCGCACTCATTTGTTCAGCTAAGGCATCTGCATAACCACGTGCTAGTAACGACAACATCTCACCAGTCGCAAGCAAGCCTGCATTAAAAAAGTATGGACTGATACGACCAGACTTTAGGACAAACTCACCAAATTTAAGCACTTGGTTGTCTAGGGCCAGTTGAATAAATTGATGAGATGAAAACGTAGGGTCTTGAGGGCGTGTTACATGAGACATTATGACATTCCTATCAGCAAGAAGAAGGGGCAAAAAATTTGCATTATTGTACGCATTATTGATCAGCTTGACCAACCATTGATCTCATAATCCTGCATATTGGCATAGCGAGTCAACAAACCACTACGCGACGAGATATTAAAATAACTCTGTCCATCTGCTCGGATTTGTATCTCCCAGCCCAAATAATAAGCGGCAACAATGATATGACCAGCAAATAGATGAATCTGACGATAGGCGTGACGCTGCGATGGCTCACAAACGATTTGACTGAGCAAATAGCTACGTACATGCTGACAGATTTCTGCTGCGTTATAACTATGATTGATACTTTTACGGGTACTACACTGCTTTAGCGCATGGACGGCCACGCTACATGCCATGATATCCGTTGCCAAACTGCCATCGCCTGTCTCAAACTGCTGCGGTTGCAATATCACTTGCCAATCATCGGCATACAGACTGTTAAGTAGCTCATCAGGATTATAACGTTTAGTCAATGCGCGCATAGATACTGAAGAATTTTCAGCCCTATTGTCATGATTTGAGTCGCTAGCTGATTCAACTACTGTAGAACTATCAGTAGGCAAAAACCCATAACGGTTCAGTTTTGGATAAGCACGAATCGCCTGCTGAATATCTGACATATCTAATAATGTCATACCTGATAATGCTGGCAACAATGGCTGCTCACTATGATTCTGATAAAAGCTATCAGGTAATTCGATAAGCTGTGCCGCATCTAGCAATGATAAATGCTCAGCCAATGCCTCTGAAGCAACCAGCGACCATTTCGATAAGCTGTCTTTTTTGGGCTGATAGAATCGAGTCGAGTTACCATAAAGCCTGCGCAGTTGACCATTTAGGCGACGAGCAGGCTCAGGGATATCACTCAATGGTCTGGCAGGATCAAGAGGAAATTGTTTGGGGTCAAAGTTAGGATGTACGATCGCAGGTTGCTGAGAATCAGCTAATACAGACGAGTGCTCAGTCTTTTTTTGGACGTTACCTTCTGCCAGCTGCCCGCCTTCTGTTGCCAGATTAGCATGAGACAAACGGTCATCAGAAGTAGAAGGCTGGGACATAAAATCTCCATAGACTATAAAATATAAAACAAATAAAAACGATTACACCAAGGGATATTTTACTCTTTAGGGCTTAATTCTAGAGGCCTACTCTTGATGATTCAAAATATCATGGTAGCCTGTCTGCCAATCAGCATAATCAAGCCAAGCTAACGGAATGTTGCTGTGCAAGCGTTTTCCTGTCACTGAGGTTTTTGTATTATCAATAGTAGGAGGTGTCTCGCCAACCTGCTCACTTAGCCAAACCCCTAGCTCAAACGTAGTCACAGGTCGATAGTCCGTCGCTAGATAGATAGGCTTCGGTACTTCTATCGTCAACACTTTGGCGATAATATTGATCAAGTCGCGATCCATGATGCGATTGCTCCAATGCTCAGCTGGCACTGGATTTTTATTTGGCTCACGAGCCTTGCGTAGTCGCATTAAACGCTCGCGCCCATAGATACCACTAGGGCGAATAATAATGGCTTTATCATCAAATCCTTGTTGCAGCGCTTGCTCTGCTTGCAATATGAATTTCGAGGCTTCACGCGTAGGCGTAACAGGTGTCGTATGCTCATCGATCCACTCACCATTGTCCTGACCATAGACACCAGTAGAAGAGACGAATACCACACGCTCAAGTTTGGTGAGCTGTGGAGCAAGCGCTGCCAAATGCTGACTAATCGCTAGATAACTGTCGTGATAACCAGTGGTTGAATACTCGTCAGGGGTGACGATAATCGCAATATGAGTAAACGTTTGCAGTTGTTCAGTCGTCAGCGTCAACGCATCAGTTTGCAAAAAATCTGCGCTATCTACTAAGTCATAATGGTGGCGCTCACTACGAGCAAGCCCAGTCACACAATAGCCATCTTGGGCAAGTTTATTGGTAACTGGCAGGCCGATATCACCTTGACCGATAATTAGTAAGTTTTGCGTACTCATAAAGCACCTTTCCCTTTGTACAACTATTACAGCGCTTAGAAGCCATTTTGTTTAAATTAATGCCTAAATCAGTGCCTAAAAATACCGCCTATATGATAGCTGTATATCATCATTGGCATCGATACGTTCTTGCCATTCATAATTGGCATTAATACGTAGTGCTTGCTTTTTATCAATGTCATATTGCAACCCTAGGCTTGATATTGGTTGCCAATAATGGCCACGAACGTTGGATTCATCGTTGCTGCCATGATACCAATATGGCAATTGCAATTCAGCTTGTGCGCGTAACTGATTGTTAATCTGATAACGGCAGCCTGCATTGATACCTGCGCCTAGACGAAAACCTTTATTAATACCTCGTCCTAATTGCCCCGTACCTGCCAAAAACGTATAGCATAATTGTGATGGCATCTCACCAGTACCTGCGGCTGGCGTACCGAATGCCCATGACCAGCCTTTCTCGTAACCTACACTACCGACCAGATGATCCGTACCTGCCTCCTGCGAGCCATCATTTACTCGTGTTGCCTCGATACTAGCACCCCAAGTGTTGCCTTTTTTGGCAGTATTGACAGGGTTAAAAGAGCGGCCACGAATTAAAGTGACATTTTGCAAGACCACGCTGTCTGGCTGATGAGGTTTATTGTCATCCGTATCATACAGTCGCAATGTTGCCGCTAGTCCTTCCAAGTTAAAAAACTGTGGGTATCCTGAAGCATGGTCAAGCGTATCATGAAAGCCCGCTCGAAACCCTACATCCATATAGTCATTGTCCCCACGCTGCCCTATAGCTATCGTGCCCAACTGTAACGGATGCCTGTCTATTGGATTATTATCCGATACGTCGATTTGACGCTTGAGTAGTATTTGCCCATCATCTGACATGCTTGATACAGGATTGAGCTGCGCAGACTTGATCTCATTCGCGGTTTGTTTGGCACTATTATAATAACCCAACTGCGCGCGCTGTTGTTTCCTCTCATTGAGCTGAGCTTGACGTAAGGTATTATCAGCAGGCGTAAAAATGGTACTTGCCAGCAACTGTTCATTATTTAATAGCTGAATCACATCAGAAGGCACAACAGCATAAGACAATTGGCTCAATAAGTTTTGCTGCGGACGAACCACATCAATAAGACGCAAAATCTCAGAAGCACAGTTGTCCGTGGTAAAGTAATACGGCATCTTTAACGCTTTGGTTTCCCAGACGTGGCGCATAATCTTCTGAACTTCCGCTGGCGTCAAACTCAACTGATATGTCCACGCGTCACGTTCATCATCTTGCAGATATTTCGCTAGCATCTCTGGATAAGGATCAATCTCGATAGCACTATCGTAGCTACCAATCATTGACTTGGTAGCATAAATTGGAAAACTGTCGTTTGGATCACCGTCTACCGTATAGTTCAGTGCATAAGCCTTATCGATTTGATTTGGATCGGCAATGCTCGCTTTTGAGTCAATGCGTAGCAACGTATGAGCAAACGCAGAGAGTGGATTATCCAAATACTCCTGCGCAAACATGATAGATAGCTGCTCAGGCGCCAATGTCGACATCCACTCATCTAGCTTGGGACACTCAGCAGATAGACTTGCAGCATCGATCGCTAGCATCTCTGTCAACCATGCCACTCGCGCTGGAAAACGACATAAGACAGAATTACTATTGTTATCAGTTTTAACTTGGTTGTTCTCAGTTGCTGATGATGACGCTAACTCTTGCACAAGTGCTACGAGCATCGCATCTAATTCTGCATCTGAATCTCGTTGACCATTCTTACTCAAAAAAAAGCTCGGGTCATCGACCAAACTCTCGGTTTTCTTTTTACCAAATACACTTTTATGATCATCGTAAAAATACAACAAGCGTCGCCATGTTGTATGCTGTGCCAAATTGTTTACTTTTACTTGTTGCCGCCATGTCGATAGCAGCTGGTTTGTAGCCACACTTGAATCCGATAAAGTACTATTTTGAATATTAGGTTCAGTGCTATTAATATCTTTGGGCTCAGCTAATACGTCTGAATCAGAATAAATCGGTGCTATGCTAGATGCGTCAGGTGACAATGCCTCTGTTTCAAGAACGGACAATGGCGTTGGTAAAAATGCCTGCGCTTGCGCCGAAAATAATATTCCTGCTACAGCTAACGGTAGGCTTGCTCGCAGGCCAATGGGCATTAGCGTACAATCGATAGGTATGGACATCAGTTTTATAGACATGAGGTAAAATCTCGCACGTTATTGTTCATACGCTATCAGCGTTATTAAAGTTGCTGGGTCAAAAAACCAAATACATCGCCCGCTATCGTTTAGCTACTTAGATAGACTTTCTATCACACCATTATCAATACTAGTATAAAAAGAGAGTGTTATGACTGCATCATCACCAAACTCATCATCCACGTCGCCAATGACCATCAAGGATGGACTGCTATCAGCTGCCACTTGGTTAGCCTCACCCAATTATAACGTAAGACCAATAGGTTTGAGCATTGACGCTATCGTTGTACATAACATTAGCCTACCACCGAATGAGTTTGGTGCCTGCGACACTAGTGGCACACATTATGTGAAAGCATTATTTACCAATCAATTAGACTGGGATGCTCACCCTTATTTTCAAACAATCAAGGGTGCAGAAGTATCAGCGCACCTATTAATCGAACGTGATGGCGCTATCACTCAGTTTGTCAACTTCAAAGAACGGGCTTGGCATGCTGGGCGGTCTAGCTACTTAGGCCGACCTGAATGTAATGATTATAGCATTGGCATCGAGCTTGAAGGGTCAGATTTTACGCCTTTCACTGACATGCAATATGACAGGCTCGCACAAGTCGTCAGTGCTATCTATGAAGCTTATCCTAAAACACGTCGCCACTTGACTGGCCACAGTGATATCGCGCCTGGGCGTAAGACTGACCCTGGTGATTACTTTGAATGGGCAAGATTGCGCCAGTTAGTTTCTGATGCAACAAAAAACGATACACCGTCACATAAATGATTTCCATACTCAATCCATTTATCTCAATTATGAAAGTGATATAATTCGTCAGTTTTTCATCCACATTACACCAGCACATAATTCAATATACAACTTGGCAAGATAGGTTCTCATGGCAAAAAGTCGGTTATTTCGTTCAACCATGGTGGTCAGCAGTATGACCATGTTATCGCGTATTTTAGGTTTGATACGTGATGTTGTATTGCTAGGAGTTTTTGGTGCAGGTGGTTTGATGGATGCCTTCTTGGTCGCCTTCAAAATCCCAAACTTTTTACGAAGACTGTTTGCGGAAGGTGCGTTTAGCCAAGCATTCGTGCCTGTACTGTCCGAATACAAAGAGAAGTACAGCTTACAACAAGTGCAGATTTTGGTCAGTCGCACCTCAGGCGCATTGTTGCTAGTATTGTCGATGCTTACCGTAGTTGTCATCCTAATTGCACCTTGGGTAGTGACATTGTTTGCCCCTGGGTTTGCCGATCAACCTGATAAATTTGCCATTACCGCTGAGCTGCTGCGTCTTACCTTTCCGTACTTACTATTTATTTCTATGACAGCTTTTGCGAGTGGTATTTTGCAAAGCTACGGCCGTTTTGCCGCACCTGCCTTTGCACCAGTGCTATTGAATCTGTGTATGATTGGTGGTGCGCTGATTTTCGCACCGATGTTTGATACGCCTATTATGGCGCTTGGCTATGCCGTGGCTATCGCAGGTTTGCTACAGTTCTTGATACAACTACCGCAGCTTTGGCAACAAAAACTGCTTGTCGCACCAAAGGTTGATTTCAAGCACGAAGGCGTTCGTCGAATTTTGAAATTGATGTTACCTGCTATCTTTGGTGTATCTGTCACCCAAATTAACCTCTTACTCAATACTGTTTTTGCTTCATTGATGATCGGTGGGTCAGTCTCTTGGCTTTATGCAGCTGAACGTATGAGCGAGTTGCCATTGGGGCTGATTGGGGTGGCAATTGGTACAGTTATTTTGCCCAGTTTGTCAAAAAGTGAGGCTCAAAAAGACGATGTCAATTTCAAAAAAACCATCGACTGGGCAGCACGCCTTATTATATTAGTCGGTATACCCGCTTCGGCTGCACTGTTTGTACTGGCAGATGTATTGATGCAAGCACTGTTTTTACGTGGTGAATTCACCTTACGTGATGCACAGATGAGCTCATTGGCTCTGCGTAGTATGGCAGGTGGAATATTAGGATTTATGCTGATTAAAATATTTGCTCCCGCTTTCTTTGCGCGTCAAGATACCAAAACTCCCGTAAAAATCGGCATCATTTCTGTCATTGCCAATATGATCTTTAGTGTTATTTTTATCGGAATATTTTACTTCTTAGAAATACCACTGCATGGTGGTTTGGCATTGGCTACGACTGGTGCTGCTTTTGTAAACGCAGGCTTGCTATATTACTTCTTGCATAAGCGTAATATCTTCCGTTTTGGCTCACATTGGAAAAAGCTGTTTGTACAGTTTGCTATTTCAACTGGCTCTATGATTGGCGTGCTCTATTTTATGCTACCCTATTTCCCTACAGACGACGCCCAGTGGCAACGTATCGTTGCGCTAATTATTATGTGTGCCATCGGAGCACTAGTGTACGGTGTGGTATTGCTAGCCACTGGTTTTCGCCCGCGCCAGCTAAAACATGGTTAGTCTAAATGATAAGTAAATTTATAATGGGCTTACCAAACCAAAACAAGCCTGTTATGAGAAATGACAATGCTCGCTGCTGATCATTGTCATAATAGATCACTAATGAATACATACAATCTGAGGTTTTGATATGACAACGAAACAGCCAATCTTCCAGCGCTTACCAATTCTGCTAGCCACTGGTGTGTTAAGCACTGGACTACTTATTAGTGGCTGCAGCAATAATGAGTCGGCTGAAATTGCTACTGATAGTGAAGATATGGCGGAGACCGTTGATACCTCAGAAGATGTCACATTAGACAACGAGACAACTGACCAGACAGAGGTTGCTGATAGTGATAGCGAAACAGAAGAAATTACAGATGACGCTGAAGATGAGATAGCAATTGATAGTGACAATATTAATCCAGTAACTGCCCCCACCGAACAAAAAAGCTTAGTAACTAACCCTACTCAAGCAGGTACACCAGAGGATACTGTTAAGCAAGCATTAAACAGCTTATATTATGGAGACGTAAAAGATGCAGCGTCATATTATCAAGTAGATATGGCAAACTTTGAAGAAGAGCTTGGCAATACTCAGGCTGCATTTCAGCAAACGGTAGATGGCGTTACGATTACCGATACTAAGTATAGTGATAACAAAACTCGTGCCACCATTACTGGCGAGCTAATGCTAAAAGGACAGAGCGAACCTGCACCACTGACCTACCAGCTACAGAAGATAGAAGGTCAATGGAAGATTTTAGGCTAAAGCGTCTCAGATATCATCTGATGTTACTGTTTTACCAAGCATCACAACATCAGCGATAAACCCTTCCATATCGCAAACTTCTGGCATATAACCCCATTGCTCAAAGCCAAGCTTACGAAACAATCCTAAACTTGGCTGGTTATGAGCAAAAACAAGTGCGATGATGTTTCGAATACCCAAGCTTGGTGCTTGCGTCAACATCCAATGGGTCAGCAAACTTCCCAATCCTTTGCCCTGATAGTCTTGATCCAAATAAATACTAATTTCGGTACTGATATGATAGGCCGTACGCGCATATAAATCACTAAAACTGCCCCATGCAACTACCGGCGGCTTTGCTTGATTTACATCGTTTGATGGTAGTGCCTTGACCACATATATCGGTCTGGTTGCGCTATCTAGATGCTCGTTAAACCAAGCAGCACGTTCCTCTACCGTAACCAGCGCAAGATTGGCCGTTGCTTGCTTACCCGGTATGCTTTGATTATAAATATCTAAGACTTCTGCTAGATCTTCTTTACTCGCACGCTGCACAACGAACTGATCAGTAAGCTGATATGTTGATAATTCATTTGGTATAGTGTTCAAGGCAGCATCAGTCATAAGATCTCCATCGTTGTTAGGATTGTTATTAAAAACATTGGTCATAAAGAATAGACTTCCTATGCGTCATACTTGCATTACACGTAGACTATAGGATGTTAGTGTGGCTATTTTACTTTATAATGGCTAGTTTTAGACACATCAATTTTAAGCATAGACGTGTTTTTCGTTTTTTATTTGGTCTCATCATAGCTGAAAACTTATGAAAACCTATTTTCTTGAGCAACTAATTTTGTCAACAAACCCTTCATCTACGGACGCTGTGCCAGTAGAGTTGGCATCTTGCGTGCTCACTATCGGTAATTTTGACGGTGTACACCTCGGTCATCAGGCAATGCTAGCCCAAGTTCGCGAAATTGCGCGTACCCAAGACCTAGGGGCAGCGGTCATGATATTTGAGCCACAGCCACGTGAGTTTTTTGCACCCGCCAAAGCACCTGCACGTCTGACTAATCTGGCAGAGAAGCAAGCACTATTGGCAGAATATGGTGTTGAAACATTGATCGTAGCAGGTTTTGATACGGAGTTTCGGTCGCTATCAGCACAAGCATTTGCTGACATACTAGCCAAGCGTCTGAACGTAAAAGCATTGGTGTTAGGCGATGACTTCCGCTTCGGTCATGACCGTACTGGCGACAGTCAGTTTTTGCGTAACTATGGGCTACATGTGACCAATCTGAATACGGTCACTGATGACAATGCTAACAGCGTTATTGACGAACACAACGTAATTAATGACTGTACTACTGATATAAATAGTGATGCTACACGCATTAGCTCTACTCGTGTTCGCGATTTACTATTGGCAGGTGAGCTTCAGGCAGCTAATAGGCTACTTGGTCGTACATATGCAATCACAGGTGTCGTTGTCCGCGGTGACCAGATAGGTCGCACGATAGATTTTCCTACCGCAAATATCGATTTGCAACGTATAAAGCCTGCCTTACATGGTATTTTTGCGGTCGATGTGGTTAGCTTAGACGCTGATGGCAATGTGATAGCGGATGGCTTGACTGACCTTGCCACTGACGGTCATGCAGGTGTTACAGGGTTACGCGCGCATAGTTTGTTTGGCACAGCTAATATTGGCAAAAGACCCTCTGTAGATAAAGGTAGTGACTGGCGATTAGAAATCCACTTTCCGCAGTTGCAAGCTGATTTATACGGATTGAATCTACAAGTACGTTTCTTACACTTTTTGCATGGTGAGCGTCGCTATGATGGATTAGAAGCATTAAAAGCTGGCATTCATCAAGATGTCGCTGATTTACTTGAGTGGCGCGAAAAGCAAATTTAAAATTTAGTCATATCTCAGACATGAAAACCCCCGCGATAGGACTAGTATCGCGGGGGTTTTGTATAATGTTATGAGTCTTTATGCACTAGGATGTAGGCGTACGTTTAACTCATCGATAGTTTCTACCCACGCTGCATCTTTTTGCCATTCTTCTTGCAAGAACATGCGTTGATTGTCTGTCCAAATGTTAGATTCTGTAAGCTTCTCTTCTTTTGCTAACGCATTTTTTTCAATAAAGGTATTGATTGCTTCATCAGAGCTATCTAGACCCAGCTGTGCAAATAGCTCATTCATTGTATATTCTGGTTCACCCAACATAATTTTCTCCTTAAATGGTACGAACATGATCGCACTTCTTGTTTAACGTGCTTATTCTTCAAATTGATACACTTATTGTAGCAAGCTTTACTTTAATAGCTGTTAATCAACGTTTATCTAACGTTATCAATTGTATTAACGGTAAACTACTTTTGCCGATTTAAGGAAGTTAATTCGACTGCTCCCATATGCCTATTTCTCATAGGCACAAAAAAGCCCTCTATACTAGAGGGCTTTTTCTAAGCTATTTATATAACAGCTTTAGCAGATTAGCTACTTATGGAAGCAGGTGTGCTACTGCATCACGCTCTTCACTAAGCTCTTGCTCAGTAGCAGCCATTTTCTCTTTAGAGAAATCTGATGATACGTCAACGCCATCTACGATAGACCAGTCGCCGTTAGTACATGTGCATGGGAATGAGTAGATCAAACCTTCAGCAATACCGTATTCGCCGTTTGAGTAAACGCCCATCGATACCCAATCATTCTCATCACTACCTAGTGCCCACGTACGCATGTGTGCAATAGCAGCGTTGGCAGCAGAAGCAGCAGATGATGCACCGCGAGCTTTAATGATCGCAGCACCGCGCTGTTGTACTTCTGGGATATAAGTCGCTTCGTACCAGTCACGATCCACTAAGTCTAGTGCAGGCTTACCGTTTACAGTACAAGCGGTTAGATCTGGATACTGAGTTGATGAGTGGTTACCCCAGATGATCATTTTTTTCACGTCATTTACAGTGCTGTCAGTCTTACCAGCCAACTGTGCCATAGCACGGTTGTGATCAAGACGAGTCATTGCAGTGAAGTTGCGTGGATCAAGATCTGGTGCATTACGCTGAGCGATAAGTGCGTTCGTGTTAGCAGGGTTACCAACTACCAATACTTTTACATCACGGCTAGCGACTTCGTTCAATGCTTTACCTTGTGCTGAGAAGATCGCAGCGTTGGCTTCTAGCAAATCTTTACGCTCCATACCTGGGCCACGAGGACGTGCACCAACCAGTAAAGCATAATCGATATCTTTAAATGCGACATTAGCATCGTCAGTTTGGACAATACCAGCCAACAATGGGAATGCACAGTCTTCTAGTTCCATGACCACACCCTTTAGGGCGTCAAGAGCTGGCGTAATTTCAAGTAATTGCAAAATAACTGGCTGATCTTTACCTAGCATCTCGCCAGATGCAATACGAAATAGCATCGCGTAGCTGATATTACCAGCGGCACCAGTGACGGCAACACGTAAAGGCTGTTTCATTGACATTGAATACTCCCTAATTAATTATTAGATAATTCTAATGAACGATTATCATTTTAGATATCGACTTGTTTGCCGCATAGCAGCATGTATAAACCGAGAGCTAGTGTAGCACTTCATCGCAGTGACCGTCTAGATACAGTCATAGACCTGTCAGGGATTATATTGTTACATTTTATACGGAAGAATTTTTGTAGAGGCTAAGCGCTTATAGATAAAGCGCTAAAGGGCTGTAGAAGTGAAAGACAAAGCATCTTGTGATCATGTTATACGTAGCTAAAACGGTCAAAATAGGCAGTCTATACTGCTAGATACAAACAAAAGATATTGAAAATGATATTAAAAGAGAGGTCTAAGCAGACAAGTAAAGACTATCGTCCACCTGAAATGATAAATCGACTACCACAGCTGTCTACAACATCATGACAAGTACCGAAGTCATTACCTTCATAACACACATGTATATCAGTGAGTATTGATTGACGACGGCTGCCATTTTGACAAATAAGATCCACACTATTGGAAGACATACCACTATTGAGACGGGTCATTTGACTGATAAATCTTGATTTGGAAACCGTATAACTGTTGCCAGTATTTAGCTCGTTCGGTAATTTTAATCCACCTGCATAGTTAGTAATCTGTCGAAAATAACTGCTGGCACTAAGTGGACTACAGGCTCCATAGCGCTGCCACGCTTGGCTACGTACCGTGGTGTCAGGCATGATGCGGTTGACGACTTTTAATTGTAGCGGTGTAAGGCGTGGCTCACTACCACGGCCGCAGCGTTCACCATATCCCATATCTAAACCAGATACAGTCAATGAATACCCTTCTAAACACTGACGCATACGGGCCCGTGTTGGCTGCATACTACATAATGCTGGTGTCATCTCGATCATCAATACCCGCTGACCACTCTTAGCTGTACTAGCTGCCTGTGCTGGCAAAAGAACAACACCCTGTATGAGCAATAAAGCGCCAAAACTCATCGTTGCTTTAATGGTACCTAAGCTGTGGTTACTAGCCAAAGTTGCACGCAATCGCACCATAGAATTAACAGCCTTATTGCTCACGTTTGTCTTTGTGTTTGCCTCTGCGTTCGATAACGAGCATATCCGACTAAGTAGCGAATATTTGGTTTTTAGCGACATAGAAAGACTAAAGTATTTTTTGATCATAGGACTAAAGGTAGTTAATTAGCAATGATAAGACATAGGCTATAACTTAAATCATTAGACGCGACATATAAAACACGCATTGACCTAAGAACAAGACTGAAGAATAGGGTTTTCCATTAAGGCAATGGTAACAAAACGTTTTTTTTAATCTATAGCAAAAACGTAAACGTTGACGACATCGTCAGGAAGCTCGATAAATGTTGATAAAGTGCTGAAAAATAACGAATGTACCATTTACCTGAGCCAGCTAACCAATACCTTAACAGAACAAACCAGCAGATAAAAACAAACCACTAACAATAAATCATTAGTGGTCTATTAAGTATACATTCAGTGGTTAAAATCCAGTTGGTATCGTACCCATACGCTGGCTGATGGGCTGATTACGGCCCAACAAGCTACTATAAATAGTGGCATTTTCCATCACGTGTTTGACATAGTTGCGTGTCTCAGGAAACGCAATCGACTCTACGTATTGATCTGCGGCAAGTGATCCGTACACTGGCTGCCAGCGTTTGGCGTTGTTAGGTCCAGCGTTGTATCCTGCGGTTGCCAATACTGGCTGATAATTGAGCTTGCCCAAGATATCACCCATATACCATGTACCGTAGCGAATATTGGTATCGCCACTATTGGCACGGCTCGCACTATAAGTCTCACCTAGGTTACGAGCGATATATTTTGCGGTATCAGGCATGACTTGCATCAGTCCACTCGCGCCTACGTTTGAGCGCGCAGACGATACGAAACGACTTTCCTGACGCATGATGCCATATGCCCACGCTGGATCAATACCTGCTGACTCACTATAACGCACGACCGCGCTTTGATGCGGCATCGGATGCGAGAGTGCCAAGCTATCCACCCTATCGGTATTGTCAATCGCATAAATCGCTCGATCGAGCCAGCCCATATCATAGGCTTGACGAGCAGCAGCAATAATCAAATTATCATCACGATTGTCACGAGCTTGCTTAACTGCCCAGTTCCATTCGCGGTTGGCATAACCACGGCTAGCATCAGAGTTGTACAACGCAAACGCACGAGCAAAGTTGGCATCTTGCATGACGCGCGCGCGGTCAGCAGTACTCACGTTAGGCAAATTACTACCGCCTAACCGGCTAGCATCAAAACGCTGGCCTATTTTATCTTTTGCCATCAGGCCATAGTAATCATTACTTTTTGCTAAGTTTTGATACATTTTTTTAGACGTATTACGCTTGCTACTATCGCTTGACTGCTCGTAAGCACGAGCCAGCCAATACTGCCACTGGGCTTCTCTTTGCGTTTCGCCATCCATTTTTGAGATGGCCTCTACCACATCATCCCAACGACTGAAGCGAATTGCCGCCATGGCGTAGTCTTCTGCTTCTTCAAAGTTAAAGTCATTGTCCAAACTGTTGTGGAACCAATCAACTGCTTCAGCGTTAAAGCCATCGTCAGTATTGTGATTCATACGCTGTACGCCAAGAGTGCGGTAAGCATAGCGTCGGGTTTCGTCATTCAATAATCTGACGGAACGCTGATTGTCTTGTTTGATGTCAAAGTCTAACTGTAACGCTGCTTCACGATAAGACTTATCAGCCATACGACCGATTGCATACATATATAGGTATTGATTGGTTTGGCTAGCAGGCTCACGACCAAATCGACTAAAAAACGATGATGGATTAAGCTGAATTTCGCTCAACGCAGAATAAGTAATAGGTGTACCAAGGCGTGATGACAACGCCATAATATCACCTGTCTTGCCTTTACGTAACATACGCTTGAGACGAGCAGCACGATCCTGATCACTAATCAGCGCGTTATTATTCATCTCCATCGCTAACTGATCACACAACGCTGGTTGCTTTTTGGTGGTTAGCCATACATCAGACTTGGCTGCCATAGCACGCATGGTGTCACCACCATTATTGAACCCAAGCGCAATTGCACATCGTTCACTGGCATCTGCATTGGTGATCAAGTTGGCTACTTGTCTCACCGAAGCATAATCGTTTGACCCTGCTTTGGACTCCGCAAAATCAGCTACCAATTTCTCAGCCATAACCGTGTCTGGATACTGACGTACAAACTGAGAAACAGCCGCTGAACTCTGTGAATTAAGGTCTAAATTCATACGCCAATAAGCCGGATACATCGCAAACAGACCGCCACTCATCATCTGTTCATAGTTATAAAGCGCACTCACATCACCGCGATCTGCGGCGATAGCAGCTGACATAAATGAGTCGATACTGTTGTCTTGCTGGTAACCTTGCTGATAATTACTTTCTTGTTGGTAGCTGTCCTCATCGCCCCACGTCAACTCTGCACAAGCGACTTGTGACACACCAAGTGCACTGACTGCTGTTACCACGCTCAACGCGCTCATCCGTAGCGTACCTACTGTAATTCGCTTTGACGCGTGCTTTTGACTGATAGACTCGTCGTCCTTGATACTGTGCGCAACACGCAACTTTGTCATACTGACTCTCTTTATGATATCTCTACAAATATGTGAACAACGGTTCGTTAAGTACCGCCAAGGGTATATCAATCATCATACTATACTCATTGTGCTTTCAACTATCTCCTTTACCTTTTGTTAATAAATATGACAGCACGGTGTAACATAAAAGTGATAGTGAGCTTCTATTTTTATGATTAGCAGTATTAGTAATAGTAAACAATTGATACTGCTATGAATTATTTACCGTATTGACAATTTATCGCTTGTGCTAATTTTTCACATTGGCACAGGGTTGTGATAAAATACGCCACCTGTTAATCATCGACTTTGCTATATTTTTGGTCAATCATGGATTTATCCTTATGAGTGTTACTGTATTCAACCCCCGCATCAATGACGCTGCCGTTACTGAAACAACTGCTGACGCGCCAGCTATCACTGCACTCAATGAAGCAAGTTCAGCCCAAGCGCCCGTCGAGAAAGCAGTGACGAAAAAGGTATTTGTGACCACTCAAGGCTGTCAGATGAATGTCTATGACTCTGACAAAATGCTCGACGTCCTCGGTGACTCACATGGTATGGAAGTCACGCACGATATCGACGAAGCCGATGTGTTACTAATGAATACCTGCTCTATTCGCGAAAAAGCACAAGAGAAAGTGTTTTCGGAATTGGGTCGCTGGCGCAAACTAAAAGAAAAACGCCCAGACTTAGTCATTGGTGTGGGTGGCTGTGTGGCCTCTCAAGAAGGCGACAACATTCAAAAACGTGCGCCTTATGTCGACATGGTATTTGGCCCGCAAACCTTGCATCGCCTGCCAGATCTCTATGATCAGTCAAACGAACAGCGTGAAATCGCACCAAAAAATCGTATTGGTACGATTGATGTGTCATTCCCTAGCATTGAAAAATTTGACTTTTTGCCAGAGCCAAGAGTAGAAGGCTATAAAGCCTTCGTATCTATTATGGAAGGCTGCTCAAAGTATTGCTCATTCTGCGTGGTGCCTTATACTCGCGGTGAAGAACTGTCACGTCCACTTGATGACGTATTAGCTGAGATTGATAGCCTTGCCGCTCAAGGTATCCGTGAAATCAATCTATTGGGCCAAAATGTCAACGGTTACCGCGGTGAAAAAGATGACGGCAGCATTTGCCGTTTCGCTGAGCTATTACACTATGTCTCGCACGTTGATGGTGTAGAGCGTATTCGCTATACCACCAGCCATCCGCTAGAATTTACTGATGACATCATTGATGCTTATGCACAGTTGCCAGAGCTGGTATCGCACCTGCATCTACCCGTGCAGAGTGGCTCAAACGCTATCTTGGCTGCGATGAAACGCAACCATACAATCGACGTTTATATCAATCAGATTAATAAGCTCAAAGCCATTCGCCCAGATATTCACTTGTCGAGCGACTTTATCATTGGCTTCCCTGGCGAAACAGATCAAGATTTCCAAGATACCTTAAACTTAGCAAAAGAATTGAACTTTGATCATTCTTACAGCTTTATCTACTCTAAGCGTCCAGGCACGCCAGCGGCTGAGTTACCAGATGATGTTAGCTTTACCACTAAAAAGGCACGCTTGGCAGAATTTCAAAAAGTCATTATTGACTCAACGCTAGCGAAAACGCATGAAATGGTTGGTACCACGACACGCGTATTGGTTGAGCAAATCGCTAATCGTCATCCTGATTGCTTAATCGGGACGGCAGATAACACTCGTACCGTCATGTTCCCTCATGATGTCGAACAAATGGATGAAATGTTGGGTAAGCTCGTCAGCGTACGCATTACTGATTTCGTCAGCCCGCACATGGTCAAAGGTGAGCTAATCGAAATATTAGCGTAACTGTTAAATTATAAGATTGAGTAAGAATAAAAAAAGCCGTTCGCTATTATAGCGAACGGCTTTTTTATCGCTTTCAGGTTGAGCAATATGTATTGATCATTTATAGAACTGCAATTATCGACAAAAAATCATCACATAAAAATGACTGCCACTGATAAATAGCAGACATTACTATCAAGGCACTGCTAATACGGCACAATTGCACAAATCACTACTCTCAAACTGAGTAATATCACCGGCATCAAGCTCTGGAACAGGAAATACTCTCACGGTCAGCGGTTTATTTAACCGATATGCCATGGTACCTGTATCTCGCATCAAGGCACATAATTTATCCTTGGGTGTATCACCTGGAATAGGAACTGTATCAAGACCGATACCGCAGATGGCACTGTTGGTCAACAACATAGGAATATCAAACTCATTATCAAGCGTGGCTTGCGCCAATCCTTTGTCTTCAGTAACCGCCAGCATCAATCCTGAGAAACCAACCATATCGATGTCTGTGATTGACTTAAAAACTCTGGTCAGTAAAGCAGAGGTCTCCACTGTACCTGAAGCACCAAAATAAGGTACGCCAAGCAGTTTGTAGACATCAACCATAGAATGACAATCTTTAGAAGGCGCTGGTGAGGTATCTATACCGAGATAACGCCAGTCTGATGCTGAATTAAGCTGCTGTACACAGCTATCGATATTATTGATATGGTACTGCAAGGCTTTGCTCAAAGCATCAAATATAAACTGCTGGTCCTTTTGATAAGTCATACCGTTTAAGAGAGACTCTTTACGGATGTACTGCAACGTTTCTACCAATAAATCGGGAGTTTCAAGACCAACAACAAAACCTTTCTCAGTCTTGCCGCTATGATAGCTTGCTGGAAAATAAGGAATAAACTCATCGCAGTTAAAATTTACAGTGAAATTAAAATTCCCTTCACCTCTAGGTGTCAGTTTAGCGATAGCTTGTACTGTCTCAGCGCATTGTTCAATAAGTGCATTATCTAAAATACCTATCTCATTGGCAGTCACATTCACACAAGCGTTGCATAAATCACCATATTGCGCAATCAGTTCGGGCAATAACTCAATCTCCTGTGCTGTCTTGGCTTCACCGATTGCAAAGCGCACTCTCAGACCACTTTTGCCTTCATTAAGTACGTCTAGAATATCAGTGATTGTTGCCAATCCAGTAGAAGCCGTCGATAGACTTGAAGTATCTAGGTATTCACCGTACGGGTTAGTCACTATCCGTATTGATTGCACGGTATAGTCTTTACTATTTAGATTTTCTACTACTTTTTCACAGTGTGTAATAGCATCTTCCAATACAGCTTGCCACGTTGCCATATCTGAATATAAGTTGATAAAAGTTGTCACTGTCCGAACCTTACACAGCTTTTTATCTTTTAGTTTTTCTATCATTTCAAAATCTAACGATGTCTTAGCACTACTATTATCACTCATAATCTCTCCACTTTTTGAACGAAAAAACCCATAATACGTAGCATACAAATTTACTCAAGTATGAGTATACATAGGGATTGCTAGTAAAATAGGCTTGTTTTCGAAATGATGTCAAGCGTGCCGATAAAAAGTAACGCATCATGTATTATCATTGCACTCATTGATGATACGCCGTTCTAGGCTTAATACCAAAACTCTTTGAAAAATGAGCAATGACTGCTTTGGTATAGTTATTCAGCTAACCAATCCGTCTGCCGTAACTGCTGCTTGGTCTCACGGCGACGTTTTTTGCGAACGATATCGATATCCTCCTTTTCGTGAATACCACCTTTTTTTAATAGCGGATCCAATGCCAAATAGTTGCGTGGCTTAACAGTACCTAGCGACTGCTGAACGCCTGTTTCAGCTTGTTGCTCTAACTGCCGTTCGATTTGTTTGGCCTTTTTTAAGGTTTGTTTTAAGCTCATGTTGTTACCTATATTTTTAATAACTCTAAATCTATTTTATATATTTGAGTAACCGCATAGTGAGGTCACGACTAGGACATCAAGCGCAAACAGTACACTTAGCTCGATTGACACCGGCGTGACTCGCTATGATTTTACTCTCTAGCCCTTAATACACATGACTTGTTTCAACGTATGCACCACTTCTACCAAATCAGCTTGGTTGGCCATCACTTCATCAATGTCTTTATAAGCGCCAGGTATCTCATCAATGACACCTTCGTCTTTACGACACTCGACGCCGTCAGTCTGTGCCTTTAGCTCATCGATAGTAAATGCTCGTACAGCCTTGCCACGGCTCATCTGTCGCCCTGCCCCATGCGAACATGAGCAAAATGACTCAGCCTCGCCAAGACCACGTACGATAAAAGACTTTGCACCCATAGAACCTGGGATGATACCGAGCTCACCATCATGAGCACTGATAGCCCCTTTACGCGTCACATAAACCTGCTCACCAAAATGCACTTCTTCGGTGACATAGTTATGATGACAATTGATGGCTTCTTTAGTCAGCTGAAATCGTGGCAATCCTGCTTGTGGCGATTGTAATGACTTAATCACTAAGCGCATCATCTCGCGGCGGTTCTCTAGCGCATAATCCTGTGCCCAGCCAACCGCTTCAACATAATCAGCAAAGCTATCAGACCCTTCGGCAAAATAAGCCAAATCACGGTCAGGCACATGACCAAAACGTGATTGACGTTCTTTTTTTGCCAGATTGATAAAATAGCGACCGATACAGTTACCAATACCGCGACTGCCCGAATGTAGCATTACCCAGACATCTTTGTTTTCGTCCAAACACAGCTCAATGAAATGATTGCCACCGCCTAATGTGCCCAGCTGCCTTGCCCACGTACGCTCAAAACCTTTGAGCATTTTGAGCAAGCCCGGATGCTTATCAGTAATTGGCTTTAGACGCTTACCTAATGGATCAAGCGTTGAGTTCTTAGCCTGAATTTGCTTGTGCATATTAAAACCGACTGGCACTTGCTGCTCTACTACTGAACGTAATGACTTTAAGCTATCAGGCAGATCACTCGCCGTCAGGGACAAGCGTACTGCGTTCATACCACAGCCGATATCGACACCAACCGCAGCAGGAATAATCGCCGATTTGGTCGGGATCACGCTGCCGACTGTGGCGCCTTTACCAACGTGTACATCAGGCATTACCGCAATATGCGAATGTACAAATTCCAGCTGAGCCAAATTGCGTAGTTGCTGCATCGCCCCTTGCTCAACATCTGATGTGTAAATCTTAACTGGTACGCCGTGTTTACGGTTTTCATTTAATACTAATTGAATGCTCATAATTTTTTATTTCCATTTTAGTTTTTAATAACCATATAATATTTTTTGACTATTATTATTTTTAGGCATCACTTACCCATCTCAATTAAACAAAACGTTTAATAAGAAAATTATTTAATAATTCATAAAATTTAGGCAACAAAATATCATTTTTTATTAATTATAAAACTAATAAAAAATATGGTTTATTTATAATGGACGTTTTAAAGAAGGGTGATATAAATCAAAACCGTCAGCCACAGCGTAAATACTATACGCATAGGAAAGCAACAGCTAAACCATAGCCTGAGTCACTTTATTAGCAATAACGATAAAGAGGAATGTTAGGTAAACAGACAACAGTAGGTGCAAAATCGCTTAACACGCTTGCAGAGCAATCTTGGACAATGGACTTAGAAAAGGGATAGATCCGGCAGATATAGAAAGTTGTTGTTTGATAATCATAGGTAGAAAATCAATGTACAACTGACTTACAAGCTTAGCCACACCTTTGCGAAGTCGTCACTGCTGTCAGGTAGTTTACACATTCAATCTTTAAAAACGTCTTAATAGTTAAATAGGACACGATGATTCCTCCATAGGTTATGGCTAATGTCAGGGCGACAGTAGCAGATTAATTAGGATAATTTATCACTTGTAAAGACAAGCACTATAAATCAATGAGGTAATAATAACGATTTAAAAATTAAAGTCAATAACTAATTTATTTTTTATAGAAAAAATATAGGAAACGTACATTTAATTAAGCACTTTAATTTAAAGATATATTGGTATTTTTTAAACCATAAAACTATTTATAACTTCAGCCAATAAAGCCGCAGCAATAATAATAAATATCACCCCGCAACCACGATTGAGCCAAGCCAAACGATTACCTACATCGAGCCAACTTGCCAGCTTTTTGCCGCCTAAAGTATAAACAATTTGCCAAATCGTCTCGCTCAAAAACAAGCCGATGGTCAATAGCACATATTGCGGCCATAATGGCGCACTGAAATTGATAAACTTAGGAAAAAATGCTGCAAAAAACAAAATAGCTTTCGGGTTAGATAGTGATACCCAAACACCCGTACGAAACAAGGTTGCGTTGTCTGGGGCTATTTTGGTAGCAGCACTAGAGAGCGAACGCGGCGGCGGTGTATTAGGTGCGCTATCAACAGTATAGCCTGCCGCTACCTCGGCACTCAATTCTTTAGCATCACTCATCAAACTACCATCACCAGCATCGCGCCAAGAACTGATACCCAGATAAATCAAATATACTGCACCTACAGCTTTGATGATGGTCAGCAGCCAAGGTGACTGGCGACTGATGACATCCAATCCAAGCAGTGTCGATAGTAATAATACAAACAAGCCAAGACTTAAACCTGCCAATGTCCATAAAGTTCGCTTAACGCCATAATTCATGCCGTACTGAAACGCTAGCAGCATGTTCGGACCAGGGGTCGCTGATATAAAAAACGTACTTGCGAAAAATACTACAAACAGATGCCAAGACATCAATCACCCCTACTTCGTTATATGTAAATAGTTCTAATATAAACCGCTATACGACTTAAATAAGCCATTAAAAAATAAACACCGCCATTAAGACGGTGTAACTTATCTCTATATATGAAAAAGTGTTAAAAAATGAAGTACACGATACTGAGTGATAACTAAACTACTGCATAGACGACTGAGTCGTACAGCTATCTAACAGCTTCTCTAAGAACGCATCGCATCGTTCAATTTCACTAAGCGCTACATATTCATCCGCTTTGTGAGCCTGCTCAATACTACCAGGACCACAGATAATAGTTGGAATACCTGCATTGGTAAACTGACCACCTTCAGTCGCGTAAGCCACCTTGTGGCGCTCATTATCACCTGTCAGTGCAGCGATTAGCGATTGTAGTTCATCACTATCACTATCAGTCATAGCCGGTACGCCTACTGATTGTATCAGCTCAATACCAGTCTCTGGCGAGCGCGCTTGCATTTGCGCGTTTAGTTCAGCGACTTTAGCCTGAATGGGCGCTAATATATCGTCTTGCGTCATGTGTGGCAGGTTACGGTAATCAAAGGTAAACTCGCATAGATTGGGAACGATATTGGTCGCGGTACCACCCTGTATCGTACCGATAGATATCGTTGAATAAGGCACATCAAACAGCGCATCTCCATCATCACGCACACTCAACTCTTGAGCCAAGTCATCTACATAATTTACCAAACGGCTAGCGTAACTAATAGCATTGACACCTTGCGCCGTCAACGAAGAATGCGCCGACTTACCATGTACACGGCAACGATAAACAGCAATACCTTTATGCGCGACCACCATCGCCATATTGGTTGGCTCACCGACGATACAGTAATCAGGCGTAATGCCACGTGCTTTTAGATCAGCCAAAATCAATGGCGCACCCAAACAGCCAACCTCTTCATCAAACGACAACGCCAAATGCAATGGACGACGTAGCTGACCGTTATTCGATAGCTGTACCGCTTGTGGCAATACCGTTAGCGCACAAGCGATAAAACCCTTCATATCGCAAGCACCGCGACCATACAGCTTGTCACCACGTATCGTCGCTGTAAAAGGATCTGAAGACCACGCTTGCCCATCAACAGGCACAACGTCAGTATGACCAGATAAAACCAAACCATTATTGATAATATCAGCGTTTTCGCCAGCAGGTACAGTCACAAACAGGTTGGCCTTAGTTTTAGCCTCATTAAAGGTCAAATCCACCGTCAAACCTAACTGCTCGCAGTACGACTTTACATCGTTAATCAAAGCCAAATTAGAATCACGACTAACGGTATCAAAAGCAATAAGACGTGTTAGCCAATCAAGACTTTGGTTAGGATGCTCAGCGTTTTTCAGTTGAAAATCGTTGCTATTATCAACATCAACGTTATCGCTATTATCTTGGATCATAAAATATCCTTACTACAATTTTTCAGAACTCTGGTATGTCAGAGCTGGCTTATGATGGATTGTTATGATTCATCACATCGACCACTGGTGGCATTGGTTTTGGTAGCTTGCCTTCTGCCTGTAGCTCTTTGGTTGTTTTGGCATCGATAGACAAACCAGCGATAAGCGCGATACCATTAACAGCCTTACGTTTACGCGTGGCAAAACTTACTGGTACTATACGAGCAAATTCATAGATATAAAGATAAGACTCTTCCCCACCTTCAAAATCTTCTTCTTCCTCTAGACGGATTGCACCAATCTTAGCCAAATCAGATAGCATCTCATTTTCTTCACTGGTCAAACTACAATCGGTAATTCCAAAACCTGTCATAAAACCATTAGCCCACTGTTTCAACGCTATCACGCGCTCGTATAAATCATGTTCATCATCTGGGATGAGTGGCATATACGCGTAGGCATCATCGTTGTCTTTCAGCTGAAACACAACATCTTCTGCTTCCTCTGTCAGCAAAGTTAGTGCAGGCTCTGGTAGTGGGGCAAAACTTAGCTCCTCAAATACCTTAGCCCAAGTTGCTTCATCAGGTGCATTACAAGCCGTCATAAGCCCTGTCATCATGCCATGCACTTCGCTGATAGACACGTCATTCCAATCGTCAAACGCGGTTAGCCAAGTGTTCCAGCCAGAGATATTATCATTCATAATAGATGTCCTAGTAATTGATTACTGCTCATAAAATAAAGATAGTCACGATAAAATGTCGTGGACAAATCATCAATAAATAAAAGTGAAAAGATAAAGCCTAATGCTTGTAATTACTTTGTTGATATAGATATTATGCGGTCACCTATGGCATTATTAAATGCAGCGAACAAAATTCATTCACGCTTACTTGTTAAGGATAAAAACTGACTATGTATGATCAACTTAGAATATTAGAAAAAATGGTACTCGACATCAAAAAACAGTATCAGCTTGTCAGTGCTGAACTTAGCAGCTTAAAACAACACCCTGTTACTGATTCAAAAGAGTTTGCCGCACTCAAAACCAAACTGGATGACAGCCATAGCGAACGTGACGGTGCAAAGAAACAACTGAACGACCTCGATCAGCGCTATCAGAGTCTCGCAGAAGCGCATCATATGATCGGTGAAGAGCAAGACAAACTGCAAAAACAGATCAGCCAATTACAACAACAAAACAGCGAGCTGCAACAAGAAAATAATGAGCTAAAGCAGCAGTGTAGCGATATCAAACAACAGAACAGTGAACTACAAAAGAAGAATCAATTGGCAGCTGAGCGTACGCAAGTCGTGTTGCAACGCCTAACCCGTATCGATCAAGCAGAAGGCTAACGCGTTCTTGCAATAGAGAGCAACATACTGCTTATTGAACTACCAAACGCTATTTGTAAAATCTGATATTACTCATTTCACTGACCAAACATTGTAGGATTTATCATGACCGATGACAAAAGTAAATCGATAGACAAAAAACCAAAAGACGCTCAAGCGCCGAGTTCACCATTACCGCCGAAAAAAAATACAGCCACAGAATCAAACATATCCAGCACTATGGCACAATCTAATACCGAAAAACCTAAAACACCTGAACCACAAATCAAAAAAGTCGATATCGCGATTGCTGGAGTTACATACCCAATCTTTTGTCCCGTACACGAACAAGAAGAGCTGCTGTCAGCGGTTTCGTATATCAATAACTATGCGCTCGACCTAAAAAGAGACTCTCCAAGCCTCAGCCAAGAAAGCATACTGGTACTGTGCTGCTTAAATTTGTATGAAAAAATCCATGCCAATCAAAGAAGTGATGAAGAGCGTTTGCAGAAAAACAAACAGTCTGAGGCATTGCTGAACAAGATTATGAAAGACGCACATTCTATTCTATAAATACATCATGCTTTATTGAACGAAAAAGCGCCCAGCCAATCAAGCTAGGCGCTTTTTTATGGTCAATCTTTTATCTGTTTACGCATAAGGCTTATAGGTCTTGCCTGCATGAAAGTCTGCCTGATGCTCATAATTGCAAAAGAATAGCTCCTGATTCGCTTCAACATCACCATCGGTGACTGTGCTCGATTTGGTTTCAAGTACACCACGATATTCAGCCAAACTATTGTCACAAAAATCACACTGGCGCGGTGTGATCACATCACCTTCTTTTGGCATCATACTTTTGGGTGGGCGCGGGTACATAAACTTGTAAAAAGCCCACATTGAAGCCCAAATAATGAGGATTACAATAATAACAGCAGCCACAGTAGTGCTCCTTCGATTACGGGTAAACGTAAGAAATAACGAAATCTATTAAATTAAGATTACTTAATGCGTTTTGATAGCGTAAATTTTACCGTCAATAATAGCGACAATACAATGCCTTTACCGTTTAATTCCTGATTGCTCTATCTACCTAGTTAGATCCATTGGATAGCTGTACGAGCAAATCAATTAACTGCATAACAAAAAACCTGACCATGGTAAGCCAGGTTTTTTTATCAAAGGTAACAGTCAAGTTTTAGCAGGATTACAGTTGTAGCTCGCTAATATCAGCCACAGTCAAGAACAAGGCGCGAACCTGCTTTAACAATGCCAAGCGATTATTTTTAAGTGCAACATCTTCACTATTAACCATGACCTGATCAAAGAACTGTGTCAACGGCTCATCCAAGCTAGCAAGTGTTTGCAATACTTGCGTATAGCCAGCTTGCTCAAGCAATGGTTGTACCACTGTCTGTGCTTGCTTCACGCTCGCATATAGGTTTTGCTCAGCAGATTCAGATAGTAGCGCTTCGTTGACGGTATCAGCAACGCTCACTTCTGACTTGGCCAATATATTAGCAACACGTTTGTTTGAGTCAGCCAACATCGACGCTTGTGACAGCTCGCTAAATGCTTGCACGGCACGGATACGCTGATCAAAATCAAGCGGCATATGCGGATTAATCGCTTGCACTGCTTGAATCGTATCGACGCTAACGCCCTGCTCTGTATACATCGCACGATAGCGCGAATTTAAGAATGCCATAACTTGAGTAAAAGTATCGCCCATTTTGGCAATCTTGCTACCTTCAGCATCGCTATAGCCTTTAATAGCCTGCTCAACCAACGCTACTAGATTAATCGGTAACTGCTTTTCAATCAAAATACGTAAAATACCAATAGCAGAACGGCGCAAGCTAAACGGATCTTTTGAACCCGTTGGCGCTTGGTCGATCGCAAAAATCCCAACCAGCGTATCTAAACGATCAGCTAACGCTAAGCAAATACCAATCGGTGTTTGCGGTAATACATCACCGCTGAACTTAGGTAGATACTGCTCTTCTAAACTGGCAGAGACCGCTTCAGGCTCATCATTCAATCGCGCATAATACGTACCTGCAATACCTTGTAGCTCAGGATACTCACCAACCAATGAACTTGCCAAATCTGCTTTAGATAAAATGCCCGCGCGCACGGTTTCATCCACGTTAATATCGTGGCCTTGTTGTTGCATCAACGTAGCGATAAATGCTGCAAGCTTTGCAATACGCTCAGACTTTTCCCAAATCGTACCCAACTTATCTTGGAATACGCGATTTTTTAGGCTCTCTGTGAGTGCAAACAATGGCTGCTTTTGATCTTGCAAGAAGAAAAATTCTGCGTCAGCCAAACGTGGACGCACAACCTTCTCATTACCTTCAATAATCTGGTTTGGATCTTTCGACTCAATATTGGTGATAAAGATGAAATACGGCTGCAACTTGCCAGTTTTATCGGTTAAGCAGAAGTACTTTTGATCCGCTTGCATGGTTGAGATAAGTGCTTCTTGCGGTACTTGTAAGAAGCGTGCTTCAAAGCTTGCGCGTAGTGCAATTGGAAAATCAACCAGTGCAGTGACTTCATCTAACAAGTCTTGCGGTACGATGGCGTCAGAGTTTACTTCATCTGCCAATGCTTTGACTTGATTATTTATCAGCATTTGACGCTTATCAAAATCTGCCACTACTTTTAGACCGTCTAGCAATTGCTCATAGTCCTTGGCGTTTTCGATATTATGATAGTCAGGGCTATGGAAGCGATGACCACGCGTTTGCGTACCAGTCTGATGACCTTGGATAGTGGCATCAATGACAGTATCATTTTGCATCAATACTACCCACTGGACGGGACGCACAAACTCGTTGCGGCTAGCACCTGAGCGCATACGTTTAGCAATCGGTAAATTATCTAGCGCCGTTTGGAAAATAGCTGGCAGCAATTCAGTGGTCGCTTGACCACGAATGGTTTGCTCATAACCGACATAATCACCTTTATCGGTGTTAATTGTTATCAGCTCGCTGGCCTCGATACCTAAACCTTTGGCAAAGCCCATCGCCGCACGTGTTGGATTGCCATCGCTATCAAACGCTGCTTTAATGGCTGGTCCGCGTTTTTGCTCAGTACGATCAGGCTGCTTATCGCTAATGCCTTGAATCTGAATTGCCAATCGACGCGGAGCAGCAAAAGCTTTGATGCTATCAAAGGTGATATCTGCTGCCGTCAATTGCTCGGTGACACTTGCTTGTAGTGCATCACGTAGTGGCTTTAGGCTTTTTGGAGGTAGCTCTTCACACCCCAGTTCAAATAGAATAGTACTCATGGGATGCTCCTATTTATTATTAGTAGATTGGTTGGTGTCGGTAGTGTCTTTTGCTATGCCGTCTGTTGCCACGTCTTCTTTTGGCAAATACTTATCAAGCGCGGCTTGGCGATGTTCTTCATCAGCCAATGGGAAGCCCAATTTGGCACGAGCTTCAACATAACCAAAAGCAACCTTACGAGCAAGCGTACGTACACGTAGGATGAAACGCTGACGCTCAGTCACTGAAATAGCGCCACGTGCATCAAGCAAGTTAAACGCATGAGATGCTTTTAATACCATCTCATAAGCTGGCAATGGCAATCCTGCATCGACTAGCTTGTCCGCTTGTTGCTCATAAAAATCAAACATCTCACCCATCATTGGCACATCAGCGTGCTCAAAGTTGTAGGTAGACTGCTCGACTTCGTTTTGATGAAAGACATCGCCATACGTGACACGGCCAAACTCACCATCTGCCCAGACTAAATCATAAACGCTATCGACGCCCTGTACATACATGGCCAAACGCTCAAGTCCATAAGTGATTTCGCCTGTCACAGGGAAGCATTCAATACCGCCGACTTGCTGGAAATACGTAAACTGCGTGACCTCCATACCGTTTAGCCAGATCTCCCAGCCCAATCCCCACGCACCAAGCGTTGGCGATTCCCAGTTGTCTTCTACAAAACGCACATCATGCACCAATGGATCAATACCAATAGCTCGTAGTGAATCCAAATACAGCTCTTGGATGTTAGGTGGGTTCGGCTTTAACACGACTTGGAACTGATAATAATGCTGCAAACGGTTAGGATTATCACCATAGCGTCCGTCGGTAGGACGACGTGATGGCTGCACATAGGCCGCATTCCAGCGCTCAGGCCCTAACGAGCGCAAAAACGTCGCGGTATGAAAAGTACCTGCACCGACTTCCATATCGTAAGGCTGCAATACCACACAGCCTTTATCGGCCCAATAGTTTTGCAAAGTTAAAATTAAATCTTGAAACGTCATCGGTTGAGAGTCTTTATCTTGTGTCATCGGGGTTATCGCTTGGGATGTCATAGTTTCGGTTTTCATAGTAAAGCCACTGTGAAATGAGTATTATTAAATAAATCTCTGATAGCGCTCGCGTGGCCTATTCGGCAACGGCTCTATCTGCCTGCTCACCTTACTAAAAATTGACTATTTTATCCATGTTTACGTCAACTAAATTTGCATACTAGGCATAAATATTCGGTTGTATAGCATATTTTCAGGTAAATCATCATAGAAGTTGCACGAATACAATAGATAAAAAAATACCCAAATGCGCTAGCATTCGGGCAGGAGGAAAATTGTGTCTTGGGCATCCTGATTGATCAGGCTTTTTATTTTTTAATGGTCTATTGTTTTGAGCAATTGCGTTTAACTTGGATTTGTTTCTTCACTAATTTTAGAGCAACTTGTTTTAAAGGTTAGCTATCAAACTCCTATTATTGGTAAGACTGACTATTGGCTTTCGGCATGATTATCCATAAAATGATATAAATAAATATGCCTGGTACTGCTGCACTTAACGATGAAATTACTACAAACAATACTCTCACCCATGTTGGCGACCAACCAGCATATTCTGCAATACCACCCATCACACCTGCTATCATACGATTATTTGGTGAGCGATGTAATTTTGCTAATTTAGCCAAATCAAATACCTCTCTGTTTTCTATTCTTGTTTGTTTTTTATTCTATTTTTTGATTATCTTACGTATTCAGCCAAGATATTATTTTGCTTTGCTAACTTACCGATAAGTATATCAATAATTTAGGATTTATCTGTTGAAGGTATAGCAGTACTTTGTGAGTTTATGCTACTCAAGCTTACCCTAATCTGTCGTAACACCATGCAAACCCCTGATTTTAAATATTTATTTCAAAATGTTTCAAAACTACCTTTGTTGCTATAACCTTGCACCTTATTTTCTTATATCTTGTCACTTTTAGTTTAATCAAAGAGATAGACTCGCTCTATAACGCTAAGATCGAGTAAAACCTCTATAAACCAAATAACTTATTGACTAACTAATTTGTCTCAGTCGAAAGAACCCTCAATTAAAAAATGTGCAATTTCTTATACGTTCGATATACCTTATTTTTACAATAACCCACCTGCAAATCATCTAAAACCTTTATACCATGCTGATAAGCAACTTTGTTTTTCAAATGTTCTATGGTGAAAGCTGAGACATAGCCCGACTATTAGATAAAAACACCTCTACGAATCACATTAGAAGTAAGCAACGTAGTTGGTATTACGAGGCTTAATAGATTTCTACTTTTGATAATCTATATGATTTAGACAGCATTGACCGTATTTTTAGAATAGCCATAAAGCACTAAGATTAGGATAAAAAAATAATAAGGATAACTATGTACGACACTGGATTGATGATTGGACATTTCGAGCCCCTACATTTAGGGCAGATGCGCAGCATATTGGATGCAGCAGGACAAGCCAAGACCTTGCACATCGTTATTATGGCGCATCCATCGCCTCATCCAAATTTTACCATCACCTTACAAGATAAAGCGCGTTGGCTACAGATGGCCTGTGCCGATTTGCCATTTATTCATATTCATACGACTCATGAGATCGAGCTACCGCTGCACGAGCATCTCTATAGTTCAAATGACGACAATGTCAGTATCGATATCGCTGCTAGTAATGCCAAATTGCAACGTTTGATGGATGCCTTATCACTATCAGCAGAAACTGTGTTGTTTATGGCGGACAATCACCCACTCACTCGCAATGACATACAAGACCAGCTGCTTTTGCCAGTCGTTACTACACCTCTACAGCCTGACTTTGACTCTTATGCCATCGCTCGTAATCCAGTCGCCCATTGGTCAGCACTTCATCCACAAGCACGTGTCGACTATACCAAAACCGTCGCTATCGTCGGTGGTGAAAGCTCAGGAAAGACAACGCTAGTCCATAAGCTTGCTAATTATTACGGTACCAGCTTTGCCCTAGAAATGGGACGTCTATATGTCGGTACTGATTTAGGCGGTAGCGAGGTCGGATTACAGTACAGTGATTATGGCCCTATTTGTCTTGATCATGCTCAAGCGATACGAGGTGCTAAAGCCAATGCGACTGCCCCTATCACCATCGTTGATACTGACTTTGTCACTACGCAAGCATTTTGTGAAGAGTATGAGGGTCGTACGCACCCTTTTGTAGCTGCTTGTATTGACGAGTTTCGTTTAGACCACACGATTATGTTAGATAACAATACGCCATGGGTTGATGATGGCATGCGCTCTTTGGGTACGCCTGAAGCGCGTGGACGCTTCGAGCAGCGTTTGATAGATATTTTTGCACGTCACAATATTACGCCACATATGATTGATCAGCCTGACTATGACGCTCGCTACCAACAAGCGTTACTATTAATTGATCAGTATATCTATAGCAAAAAATCATAACGTACACTGATCGTATTTATAATAACTTATTTACTAGCACATGTTATTCAGCTAGCGCATGACAGTTAGCAATATATTGATATCAGTATTTACTTTGGGGAAAAAACGATGCGTATTCAGCTATTGGACAACATCACCGGAAAATGGGCGATGCAATGGATTATCATTTGGTTTATTTGTGGTGTTCTTGCCTTGTCCGCAGGTTTTTGGCTCACGACAGACCATACCACGCTTGATTGGTTTTATTTAGCGGTCTCATTCATTGGTTTGGTTTGCGTGGTCTCGCTGTCATTCCGCAAAAACGTCATGGGCAATGGTTTTGGTATGGGAGCAACCGCTGGCGAAGTCATCGTTCAGGCAACGTCTGGTGCAGTTGGTCTGATGCTTGCGCCACTATTTAACTTTTTTACCCATGTTTACGGTATTTTTTATTGGTCAAAGCATACCGATCCTGATGGCGACATGATACCCAAATCAGCGAGCAAAGCAGTTTGGTTAATTACCGCCACATTTATTATCATTGGTCTAGCTCTTTTTCCTACAATAAATGATTTATTAGCAAGCTATGGCTATACGGTTGTAGAAGATGATAATAGTAAGTTTTTAGGGTTTATTTCCTTCTTTTGGATCAACGTCATTGCGTTTGTACTGTCCATCACCGCTCAAGCAGCTATGATTTTGCGCTATTCATTTAACTGGTGGTTATGGATTATCGTTAACTTTGTTTGGCTCATCGTGAACCTAATGTCTGGTAACTACATATTCGCTATTCAAACTATGGTGTATCAAGTAAACGCCTTTATCGGCCTGTATGAATGGCACCGCAGTGAGCGAGGGTAACGCGTCTTTTGTAGGAAAAGCCCCTTGGGAGTTTGAATGAAATCTTGCTGATATGGCATCAATAGTACGAGTGAACTTGACTGTGCCGTCTATCAGATAACGTGGTAGACAGTCGCAATTAGTGCTACAACTGATGTTAACAAACATCTTCGTATTGAGTTCAGTAGCGAGTGTCCGTTATTTATCTTATTTACTAACAGGGAGGTTAGTATGTCTCGTCAACCCAAAATGTCCAAACGTACGCTAGAGCAATGGCTTAGTGAGTACTCTGTCAGTCACCAAAACTTGGTCAATAAAAAAATTCATTGGCTATGTGTGCCAACCATCTTTGTCAGCCTGTTAGGTATGGGCATGTCGCTATCCGTGTGGTTCACCTTAGTACTAAGCGCATTAGTGTTATTGTTTTATATGCGTTTATCTACGCCACTGTTTTTAGCAATGGGAATGTTTATTCTTATTTGTTTGTCAGTAATGGCAGCGATGCCGTGGGGCTTTAAAGCCTGGGCGGTGGTATTTATCGTTGCATGGATTGGCCAATTCATTGGTCATAAAATCGAGGGCCAAAAACCTTCTTTCTTTAAAGATTTACAGTTTTTGTTAATCGGTCCAGCATGGGTGGCTAACAGTTTGATGGTGCGTAAATAACCATCAACCTCTACGTGTTTTTTGTAAAAATTTAGCGCAGCTGTAGGCTATTCGATAACCCCTACAATCTTTACCATAAACAAAAGCATAACACCAATAAAAACGCCATCCAGAAATTACTGAATGGCGTTTTTTGCTTTGCATAAGCTTTTGGAACTATTGAGCTTTTGAAACTATTGAGCTTTTGAAGCTATATAGAATAGACTAGCCTATCTTATGTACCAAACACTTTCATACGCTCTTCAACTGGCTTAAATGCCTTTTCGCCTGCTGGCTGCTCAATCGCTCCAAATACCAATTGTGCATTTAGCGTCCAGTCTTTATCGATATCCCAAGCGCTAGCTACTTTTTGATCGATTACTGGGTTGTAGTGCTGTAAGTTTGCGCCAACATTGATACTGGCGAGTGCCGTCCAGATAACATACTGATGCATAGCACTGGTTTGACTTGCCCAAATTGGGAAGTTGTCAGCATATAGTGGCGCTGCTTCTTGCATACCTCTGACGACTGCTTGATCTTCAAAGAACAACACAGTACCAGCACCCGCTCTAAAACCAGCGATTTTATCTTTGGTAGACTGGAACGCTTCTTCGTCACCGACGATTACGCGCAATGCATCTTCAGTCATGTCCCACAGTTTTTTGTGATCATCACCAAACAGCACAACGAGTCGCGTTGATTGTGAGTTGAATGAAGAAGGCGTGTGCAAGAGAGCATGCTCAACCAGCTTCACAACTTCATCATTAGATACTGGCAGTTGGTCGCTTAATGCATAGATAGAACGACGTTTCTCTGCCAATTGTTGTAGTGTTTTCAAATCTGACATAATTCTTCTCCACGTTGTTAGTAAAATAGTTATTGATAAGAATAATTTTTTAATATTTAATACGAGTGATTGTTGGTATGAACATTCTAATTGATAAATTGCATTGCTCGTCAATGGCTACACAAATAATGGTACTTCCATCACTAGCACACGGGTAGGTGAATATACATCCATCGTAAAGCTCTGAATATCCCAAATGCCTAGGCCGTCACGAGTAGATAGGACTTTATCATTTATCACGACTTCACCGCTGATGACAAATACATATACACCGTTGTTAGGATTATTTAACTGATAAGCCTCTGATATGCCTTCGTCAAAATCACCCATGCTAAACCAAGCATTTTGATGTATCCAAACCCCTGCATCATCAGCATTAGGTGATAGCACTTGGCTAAACTCGTTAGGTTGCATGGTATCGCTCATGTGCACCTGTTGATAACGCGGTGCGACACCTGTTTTGTTTGGTATCACCCAAATTTGCAAAAACCTCACAGCATCTGCATTACTTCCATTCATCTCACTATGGGTAATGCCTGTACCCGCTGACATCACTTGGATTTCACCAGTCTCTATAATTCCTTCATTACCAATACTATCGCCATGAGCGAGCTTACCAGATAGAGGGATACTGATAATTTCCATGTTTCGGTGCGAATGTTTACCAAACCCTTGACCGCCAATGACAAAATCATCATTGATGACGCGTAAGACACCAAAGCCCATACGCTCGGGATTATAGTAATTGGCAAAACTAAAGGTATGCCTGCTTCTAAGCCAACCATGATTGGCATCGCCACGCGAATCTGCTGCATGATAAATTGTTTTCATTATTTATCCTTAGCTATTGATAAATTAACCAGCTATATATTTATTATTGATTAATATATTTAAACAATGGAACTATTATAATTACTGACCCTGCATAGATAAACCAAGATAAATGCAAATAACTGTTCTCTTTTTCAGAACAATCAGAGTACTTTTAATATCCTATAAGACCAATTTTTCATGACAGCTCTCTATAAGCCTGCGAAACCTAACTTGTTTACAGCATGCTAGGCAAACCTACTGATTCCATATAGCCTTGAGTAGCGACATAATCTGTCATCTTGCTAATATCTGCGAAAATAAAAACGACTGATGAAAGTAAACGACCGGTTAATGTGCTCAATTGCTATAACTTGTTCGTAATGACATTTCAAAACTGTGTTTAAGAAATATTCGATTAAATGAAAGCGCTAGTATAGGCGTTGACTAACAAACGACAAGCAGCAATACTCACAAATATAAGTTCTTGGTTTAAGAACAATCATGAGGTATCGATAATGGGTCAATTAGAAGATATGGCAATGTTTGTACGCGTTGTTGAAGCAGGCAGTATTACCAAAGCAGCTGAGCAGTTAAACATCGCAAAATCAGCTGTTAGTCGCCGTCTCAAAGATCTAGAGGAACGTTTGGGCAACCAACTCATTAGCCGTACCACTCGGCACTCCAAATTGACACAAGCTGGTGAACAGTATTATCAACAAGTCACTAATATCTTGAGCGCCGTTGACGCTATCAATGAATATACTACTGATGCCCCCATGCGTATCGAAGGCACGCTAAAGATGACAGCACCATTATCCTTTGGGATTATGCATTTGAACGATATAATTGATGAGTATGCCCATCAGCACCCTAACTTAAAATTTGAGTTAGATTTTTCTGATCGGCGTATTGATTTGATCGAAGATGGCTATGAATTAGCCATTCGAATTGGAGCGTTGCGTGACTCTAGCTATCAAGCTAAGCAGCTTGCGTTGATTCGTTGTGTCATTTGCGCCAGTCCCGATTACCTAGCAAGAATGGGTACACCTGTAACGCTAGCAGATCTAGAAGGACATGATTTTTTACAATATAGTCTCACTCAAACTAATAATATAGAGTTGATGGATGCACAAGGAAAAAGGCATCATCGTAAGATAGATGCCAAAATCAAAGCCACTAATGGTGAGTTCTTAGTTGATTTAGCGGTCAAAGGTCATGGTATTACTTTTTTACCAACCTTTATTGCTTATAAGAAATTGCAGCTGGGCGAGCTCGTACCTGTTTTGCAGCAGTATCAATTACCTACTTTGAAGGCGTATGCGATTTATCCAAAAAATCGTTTTTTATCGCAGCGTTGTCGCTACTTAATCGATTTTATTGCAGAGCGGTTCGGTGATAATCCATATTGGGATTCGTTTTAATGGAATCTGATTAAGCAAATTTATTCTTATGAAGAGTATGCAGCCGTACTTAGTTTGAAAGAACGTCTACTGCTATAAAAATAAAGTACTTAGTCTTATTAGCATATTACTCAGTGATAGCTGAGATTTTGCTTCTCAGTTTCTTAGTCTTATACCTTGCTTCTGCTAATGCCATCTTATCTTGTGCCACCACGGTTAACACGCATGGTTTTCCAATATAGTCTGTTTTGACAAACAATATATTTCCAGAAGTGGCCTCAACGATAGTGATATTACACTTACCTTGTTTCATTTGGCTCGCGGATGAATCGCTCAACGCTGATAACGTACTACTCATCGCAGCAAACTTATCAGATTGGTTACTTAACTCGTTGATCGAAAAGCAACCGATAGGGAAGCCATCTGTGGTACAAAGGCTAACCAATATGACTTCTCTGTTTGCCTCACACGATGCTTTCATGTGCTTCAAGAGTTCAATTTTTGCTGGTGATTCTTCGTTTCGTATGGTCATATCTTGCATTAACCTTGATTATTCAGGGTATTAAATAATGATAATAGAGACACAGCGGACTCTTTATTTCTAGGGTCAGTATTAATCACTGGTGCCACTATATCGTGCTGCATCAGCATGACTCTTATTTCTTGTCCGAGCACTGCCACACTTTGCTTATCAGCGTCTTCACAATGAGTAATACCAATGATACAAGTAGTCTGTTTTTTTGCTGGGGCAAAAAAATGTAGTAGTTTATCTAAGTTGGCATAATCAGGTGTTTCACCATGCTTGACCAAGATGAGCAAGCCCCACAAAGAGTTATTTACGAACTCCCATAAAAACGAAAAACGTTCTTGACCTGGAACCCCATAGATACCTAATGCCATATCGTCAGATAAGGTTATTCTTCCATAATCAATACCGACTGTGGTGTACTCTTTACCAATATCAATACTAGACTCTGCTTCTGTCTCAAAAGGACTTATTTCACTTAAAGTCTTGACCATTTGAGTTTTTCCGGCGCCCACTTCACCAATGATAGCTAGCTTCTGATAATTCAATTTTTTACCTCATTCCTAAGAATTTTTTGATCGCACCATAAAATTTGTTAGGCTTTTTTTCACTAACCTTTTTCTCATCTAATGGCTGTACATCTGTCACATCCAGTATACCTGATAGCTCAAAGCCTGATATCATTTTTGTGACTTGATCAAATGGGCCAAACTCTCCACTGCTTATTAACGCATCAAATGGATACGGCTTGTTAGTCAGTTTGACACATAAAGCTATAATCAGTTGAGGGTTACTCTCATGATTTAAATCAGGCCAAGCCAACAACTTAAGACTTCTGCCCTTATAATCCTTTTGAAGAACGGTGTCAGATTTTTTTATGTCAAAGAAGGGTTGAATACGTTTTGTGTGCTGTTCATTGAAGCTATTTAAAAGAGCGCTGTTATTTTCGATAAAAGTATCAAAAAAAGTGCTTTGATCTACAAAGTCAAATACGCTGACACCCCAATTCTTAAAACTACGCTCTGTCACATTTTGATCAAGAAAAACCCAAATATCTTCATGTCTAGGATCAGCTGCTATCTTGGCCATTAACTTGTCTACTTCAGCAGAAGGACCTTCAAGCACTTGAAGATACTGCCCTTCACGGTAGGATATGATGCCAGTGATTTGTGATTCTGGATTATGCTTACTAGAAACTGTAATAATATCTGATAATCCAGTAGGCATACGAATACTGCGGTCTTGAATAGGCACCCTGCTGACATATGCAACACATTTCATTTTGCCACCACTTGATAGAACATCCGAAACTTCATTAAAATTTTATATACCGTCATAAAATATTAATTCGTTATATACCGTACATATATAACGAATTTAATTATACTACTCATATTTCTAATATATTGAGTAATAAAAGATATTAAATAAACCAGCTATTGGCTTAATTAATTTTAGCTAACTTATACTTCTAATTTCTTTTCTATTGATTGTACTTTGCGACGCGCCAATGCAAGGTTCGCTTTTGATTTATCAAGTACTAGATAAATAAATAAATCTTCATGGCTAGCTGTAGGGCGAATGATATGTAGCTGAGACTCTAGTGTGATCAGCATATCTTCAATTTCACCTTTAATATCTAGTGACTTCATTGTTGCTACTTTTGCCTTTACTACCTGAGAGTTACCTGCTGCAGCCAACTCCAAATCAACACCGCCACCAGTCATACCCAGTACCATGCCTGACATATAGTCAACGATACAAGCGCCCATAGCACCATCAAGATCCATTAGTTCTTTTAAAGACTCATTGATATTTGACATACTTTATTCCTATTCATTTGTTTGTGTTTAGATGAGGTGGTTTTTTAAGAACACTCATACAATTCAATAGCACTAAAACTTATTAAGTTTATCTACTATCTAACTATTAGCATAATTTAAATTCACTTATTAACAACTAATAAGTTCATGATAATTTAATACAAATAATTAAAAGTGTTTTTCGGTACAGAAATCATAGCGTACTTTAATATAAAGCCAGATTCCCATAGTAACACCTATTATATCCCACATAACAACTAGAAACACATTTACACCTAACCACTCAGGGGTAAATAACGACCACTGAGTATGAAAAACAATGCGAATCGATAATGATTATACTTTAGAGCACAAAATTTATATTTTTGACTTTGAATTTTATAAAGATATAAGAATATTTAACTTAGAAGTATAAAAAAATAAAATTTAGGTTTTATGCATAGAAAGTGCTACATCCTCTTCGATAAATATTTTGATATAACATGCAAAAATATAGTTGATTAAAAATTCAATTTATAAAAACATAGAGACTATAAGTTATACCATCAATCAGAGTACTGATTAGAACGATAACAACACCACTCAACTGCTCATTGGAAGATGTTTCTTCAAAATTTACGCAAGCATACTGTGCGATTACAGCAATATATCTAAGAACCTTAGCAAATACGCGTCATATTAAAAGCAAATACATCAATAAATATGTTCATGAAAAAAAGGTGGAGCTAATATTAGCTCCACCTTTTTTTATCGCTTGCTGTTTATCACAACTCAGCAGTCTTCATACTATCCACTTCTCCATCACTCTTACTAATCGTCAGTCCCGTAAACCCGAACAATAGCGTCAGTAGCAGTGACAAATAACAGAAGAATGCATAAGGCAGATAATCTAGTACTGGCACCCCTAGCGCCTGACTGATAAACACCCCGCACACACTCCAAGGCACTAGCGGATTAATCACCGTTCCTGCATCCTCAATCGTCCGTGACAAATTCTTAGGATGTAAGTGCAAGCGCTCAAACGTTGAACGAAAGGCCGTCCCTGATAATAGAATACTCAAATACTGCTCACCGATTAATACATTGATGCTTAGTGCCGACATCGCTGCCGCAAAGATAGCCCGTCCTGATGTCGTGAGTGCATCCTTAATACCAGACAGCAATGCTGGCAGAATACCTAGTGCCGTTAATAGACCACCTAAACTTAATGCCAGTATTACAATCGCTTGCGTGAAGAACATACTCTGTACACCGCCGCGTGACAGCATACCACCTACTTCGCCTAACTCTAATGACTCAGCAGGAGAATAGCCTGCAAACAGATAGCCGCCCAATTGTCCAAAGCTTGGTGAGCTATGTATATAAGTAATGACAAGTGCCGCGGCAATCGTACAGATAATCGTATAGATCGCATTAACCCGAAACAGTGCCAATCCTACCAATATCACAAAAGGCAGTACCGAATACCCATGTACCAACCCACTGTCTATCAGCTGACCTTGTAATATAGTCACTTGACCGAGATCAGAGCCTGACGTCTGTCCTGAGAACATCCAAAACAATATCACCGTCAGTATCCATGCAGGAACTGTTGTATACATCATATTGCGTATGTGCTCAAACAGATCGATACCGACTACAGAGGAAGCAATCGTACAAGTATCAGACAAGGGAGACATTTTATCACCGAAGAATGCGCCTGATACTACTGCCCCTGCTGCGATTGCTACATTGGCATCAAAGGCATTACTCATACCAATAAAGGCCACACCAAGCGTTGCTGCAGTGGTCAAACTACTGCCTAAAGCAATACCGATGATAGAGGTTAAGATAAAGGCGGAGATATAGTAGTACTCAGGTGAGATCAGCTGAAAGCCCACATACATAAGCGTGGGAATCGCACCTGACATCATGAGAGCTGCCACCATAAGACCAATAAAGAAGAACAAATAGATAGCACCAATACCGCGCATGACACCCGAGGCCATTTGCGATTGCATGTCATCAAAGCTAAGTCCTTTAACCATACCAATCGCCAGTAGCACACAGATAGCAAGAATAAGAGACAGGTGCGGCACCCAACCAAAGCCGATCATGGTGATGCCCATGATACCGATGACGATGGTAGATATGATAAAGGCAAGCTTGGCGCTGATGATGGTGAGGGGGGTTGGTGGCATTGGATGCCCTTATGTTGCTATAGGTTTAATTAGTTCAGGTATTTAGATGTGCAGATTTGTTCTTCCATACTGATTATAGTATAGATAATCTCTGTCTTGCCTATAGTTAACTTCAGTCTTTACTTTCTATATTTCCACTATCAGCTAACTTAGGACAGATTTTACACATAAAAAAAAGCCTCACTGTGAAGTGAGGCTTTTTGCGCTTTTTCAAGCCATATTTGGAGCGGGAAAAGAGATTCGAACTCTCGACCCCAACCTTGGCAAGGTTATGCTCTACCACTGAGCTATTCCCGCTTATTATCAATTCGTAGCGTTGTTAACAACTACTCCGTCTCGATAGGCTGGCTATTTTAGCAAATATTCTGTGGGTGTCAACACCTTTTTTAAAATTTGTTCCTAATATTTTTAGCTAAACACCTTTTTTATAAGGCGACTCAACATAAGCAATTGATTTAAAAACAGGAATTAATTTTAACTAAATTAAAAATATTTCACATTAATTGCAGAGCTTTAAGTCTAAGCTTTCACTTCTCTTAGCTTTATTATGGACATAAAACACTCATTTAAGAAAAAATCACTATTTTGCCTCAACACAATATACTGCACTTACAATCATGCGCTTTATTGTTACTTTTTCTATCTTGGCTTTAAGTGCTTAACATTATTATACTTATGTCCAATGACAGTTAAGGTAGACTTTTACTATTTAAGTAGATGGACGAACACTACTAAAAAATTAATAAACATGCCCCCACCATCTGCTGTACCATTTTTAAACTTGTTTGATTTTGCGTTTTTCCATTTTATAGAGAGGATATTTTTATGAAAAAGTTATTAACCACAACAGTAATGGCTGCCTCATTGTCAGCATTGACCTTGACTGGCTGTAGTAGCACGACCAGTACAGGTGCACTTGGTGTCGATCGTCAGCAGCTCTTATTAGTCTCTAGCGAGCAAGTATTACAGCTATCTGCCCAAAGCTATGCTCAAACATTGCAAGATGCCAAATCAAAGGGCTTATTAGATACTAATACGGCTCAACTAAACCGCTTAAAGAACATCGCCAATCGTTTGGTTGGTCAAGTCGGGGTTTATCGTGCAGATGCTGCCCAATGGCAGTGGGAAGTACATACTATTAAGTCTGATGAGCTAAATGCATTTGTTATGCCTGGTGGTAAAATAATGTTTTATTCAGGCATCATTGATCGTCTGAACCTCACTGATGATGAAATTGCTGCCATTATGGGGCATGAAATCTCTCATGCTTTACGTGAGCATTCACGCGAACGCCTCTCACGTGAATATGCTACTCAGACAGGCATTGGTGTTGCCGCTAGTATATTTGGCTTATCGCAAGGACAGGCTGAGTTAGCAGGTACTGCTGGTAATTTAGGCTTGAGCTTACCCCACAGTCGCACTCAAGAAAGCGAAGCCGACCAGATCGGTCTTGAGCTGATGGCACGTGCAGGATACAACCCTCAAGCCGCTATTACTCTGTGGCAAAAAATGCAAAAGGCAAGCCAAGGTGAGCCACCACAATTCCTCAGCACTCATCCATCAAGCAGCAGCCGTATCGCAGAGTTACAGTCATTGATGCCAAAAGTTACGCCTCTATATCAACAGTCGCGCCGCTAATAAGTAGCTACTCTTATGCTTTAGCAGTATGTATTTAGATATCATATAAGCAAAGTACAACCAAAGCGTTGTGCTTTGCTTTTTTGATTATAGCCAAACATTGTGGGTCCTATAATTGATAAACCTTATAATTAGCTGAGCTTGCAGTTAGTCGACTGAGTAATCGCACTCTATACCGCTTACTGTGTCTGCTATAATGCCAATAAATATTATTTGCAAATTGCCCAATATAATTGCACAAAATACATTGAAGGATTGTTATGAGTACCACACCTACTGCCGACGCACTTCATGCCGAATTACAGGCGCTAAAGCCGCAGCATATCGAACTGATCAATGAGTCGATGTCTCATGCAGGTTACTTTGAAGGTAAAGAAAGCCACTTTAAACTTACTATCGTTAGCGATGCTTTTGAGGGCAAGCGATTGGTCGGGCGTCACCAGCTCATCTATGGCTTAGTCACACCTTTGCTCACCTCACAAGGCGGTCAAGTACATGCCCTAGCTATCCACGCCTATACTCCGACAGAATGGCAAGGTCAAAGCCCTGAGAGTCCATTATGTGCTGGTCAAAACAAATAGTAGACCATGTCTGGATGATCGCAACTAATTATTTTAAATTAGCCTATATACTGCAGTTTTAGAGGGAGCAATATTCAATGAAACATCTACATATGCTGATGGCAGCACTGACTGTTGTGCTATTTTTATATCAAAGCTATTTAGTACTCAGCGCAGATAGACGCGCACCACGTGTGATCAAAATAGCCACTCATATCATTTATGCCCTGCTTATCTTGTCAGGTGCGACGATGCTAATGCAGTTGATGGGTGCCAATGCTCCTGTACAGTGGATATTTGCCAAAATCATTTTACTTATCGCTGCTATTAGCTCAAGTATCAAAGCGTTTAAGGTTGATGCGACACCTGGGCAAAGAAAAACAGGTATTCTTATCGCTGCCGTTGCTTATATCGGTATTGTGATACTTGCCTTTGCCAAGCCAGCAAACTTATTTTAATAAGCGTTCTTTTATTTTAATAGGTAACTGTCTTAGAAAGCTGTCGATATTTTGTTGACATGATACGAAAATTTTTAATCATCGATGGATTTTAAATATCTTAATCGCGCTATTTTTGCTATCTTAAATAGATATAAATACAATTACTTAGCCTATTGGAGCCATTATGAAAACGTTCACGACAGCGACACTACTAGCTGGCATTTTTGCGCTCTCAGGCTGTGCCTCTACTGGTAACATCACCCCGCAATATGTACCACCAAGTACTTATCAAAATTATAATTGCCAAGCACTTAGCCAAGAGTACACTCGCGTCAACCGCTATGTGGAAGCAGCACGCAATGAGCAATCTACGCTATCGGCATCAGGCGTTGGTGTTGGCGTTTCTGCAGGACGCTGGGGCATCTCGCCTAATATCAGCTTTGGTCTAGGCAAAAGCAACAATACCAAAGCGCGTGATGCAAAATTATCGCGCCTCTACGGTGAGCGTGATGCCATTGTCCAATCGGCACGCATTCAGCGTTGTAGCTTTGCCAATGGCATCAAGATCTATGGTGAATAAGTTGAAGCAAGCACAAAAAGACTTAAACAACTAAGACAGTGCATAACACAATAAAAAAGCCAATACGAGATCTGCGTATTGGCTTTTTTGTCATTATAGCTTTGACAAGCATCGTCCTAATCTGACGAATACTACTTTACTAAGCCCTACACCTGCAAGCTTTGGACCCACTGGATAATTTGATGACTTGGTAACGCACCTGATTGTCGCGCGACTTCTTTACCATTTCTAAAAGCAACCATCGTTGGTAAGCTTCGAATATTATAGGGAGCGGCCGCCTGCTCGTATTTATCCGTTTGGACTTTAGCGAAGACGACTTGCGGCAACTGGCTAGCAGCAGTTTTAAACTCTGGCGCCATCATAATACAAGGCTGACACCAGCTCGCCCAAAAATCCACGATAGTCAATACATCATTTTTTTGGATAACCTTATTAGCTGTTTGTGCATTTAGTTCATGCGGACTGGCAGTCAATAACGGCTGACCACATTTACCGCATTTTGGCGCAGCACTCAATCGTACAGTAGGTACGCGGTTCGTTGCTTGGCAATGTGGGCATACTAAATGAAAACTTTGCTCGCTCATTATTTAGTTCCTATTCTAATTATTTTGTGATCTTAAACACTCTTGATGAACGTTTTTTTCTGAAGAGAATTTACGTTGATTGCCGTAATTATAGTCATTGTCGCATTGATTGATCACGTTACTTAATTATATAAATGATTCTAGCACAGTTAATTAGGCTTATCTTTTATGCCAGTTGCTGTGCTACACCGCTATATACATAGCTCATCGGTCGTGGACCAGTCAAATATGCTTCGCTCAGCTCATCAATGATAAAACCACCTTTTCTGATAAGTGCTGGAATATCGCGATCCAAATGACATCCTCCCGCTATCGGCTTCCAAAAAGGAGTCAATCGATGCTGCCAACGCTCGACTGAAGAATCTGGTGCCAGTCCATGCTCACAAAATAGTAAACGACCGCTAGGTTTTAGCACACGTGCCATTTCTTGAAGCGCAGCGACTGGATCGTCAATACTACACAAAGTAAAAGTCATCACAATCGTATCAAATTGGTCAGTATCGGCGTGAATACCTTGTACATCGACGGCTACCATTTCAACTGGAATGCCAGTGTCAGCTGCACGCTCACGTGCGAGCGACTGCATCTGCGCCGCTGGATCGACACCGATAATAGACGAGACTTTTTTGGCATCATAAAATTGTAAATTCAGACCGCTACCAATGCCAATCTCTAACACGTTGCCCAATGCTTGCGGAACGATTGTGGACCGCGCTTTCATCACGCTGCCGTTACCGCAAGCGATATCGATCACTTTGGGCAGCACATACTGCTGATAAAGGTTCATATACCTCTCATCACTATATTCAACGTTGTTTTTAGTCTACTATTGATTGTATAGAAATACAGTAGATAAATACGCTTACGACTGACGCTTACACGTATTGATACCGAGTATCGAATAAAGCGCGCATGAGCGAAATAAGCCAGTAAACAAAGGAATCAAGCCAACGACACCCCATAAGCTTTGATAATAAAAACCTAAAGCAATGATTATGAGACCAGCCACAACACGTAATGTTCTATCGGTACGACCTACATTAACTTTCATAATAAATTCCTTGAAGTAATAAAAGCAATAATATTTGAGATCAAACTCTATCAAGTTGATGACTATCGACTCATAGCTGATTAATCATAATTTTGCCGTTTCTATAGCGGCTTGACTACAAAGCGTTAATAGGTACTTTTAGATAGCGCGTACCGTTGTCTTCTGGCTCTGGAAGATTTCCTGCATCGATATTAATTTGTACAGCAGGAATGATAAGGCGAGGCATATCTAAAGTCGCATCACGGCGCTCACGCATCTGCACAAACTCTGCTTCGTTTATACTGTCTTTGACATGGATGTTTTCTAGCTTTTGCGCAGCTACTGTTGTCGTTGGGCAATGCTGACGACCTTTGCTCGGATAATCATGACACAGATACATGACGGTATCTTCAGGGAGTGCTAACAGCTTTTGGATAGACTGATAAAGCGTTTTGGCATCACCACCAGGGAAGTCACAGCGAGCAGTTCCCACGTCAGGTGCAAACAACGTATCTCCAACGAATACGACGGTTTTTTCATCGTCAGCAGCCAGATAGGCCATATCGGCACGTGTATGACCGGGTACATACATCGCGGTGATCGTAATGTTGCCAAGCTCTAAGGTCTCGCCCTCGTCTGTCAAAATATCAAACTGACTGGCATCAGTGTGAAAACTGGTATCAAAGTTAAAAATTTGCTTAAATATTTTTTGTACTTCGGTGATATGCTGACCAATGACTAACTGTCCACCAAGGCTTTCTTTCACATGAATGGCTGCCGATAAATGATCTGCATGGGCATGCGTCTCGATGATGTACTTGAGCGTCCAATCCTGCTCACGCACAAACTCGATCACTTCATCCACACTACTTGTATTGGTCCTGCCTGACTTAGCATTAAAGTTCAATACAGGATCGACAATGGCACAAAGCTTCTGCTCGGTATCAGCAAGTACGTGAGTATAGGTTTCTGTATCGCTATCTAAAAAAGAATGAAGTTGCATGGTGGCCTCTTTAATTATTTATATATATTTCGATCACAGGGTTTTTTTATCTTTAATTGACCCTTAAGTATGGTAGTCAGTCGTATATAATTTGTTCCTACGACTTATCTGATGTCTATAATATAACAACCAGTTTACAATTTATCAATTTATATAATGTAATTAATGATAACTTGCTATACAGCGTGATATCATTGATAATCAACTATATATTGTTTAAGGCCTCATGACATTTACTGCCATCTAATGTAAGGAATTCGTTCTGACTACTTCTATTTCAGCCGAAGGTACACCTGCTCGCAGTGCCACTGACGACGTGTCATTTGATACTGCAGATTTAGTACCTGTCGATCTTGCTAAGCAAATGCAGCAGGCATCGCTACAAGCCAGCCAATTATTAAAGTCGCTATCGCACCCTGATCGCCTACTGCTTCTCTGTCAATTGACCCAAGGTGAATATTGCGTTGGTGAGCTTGAAGAGTTGGTCGGGGTTGGGCAGCCAAGCTTATCGCAGCAATTGGGTATATTGCGTAAAGACGAGCTGGTCGCCACACGTCGTGAAGGCAAGCAAATTTACTATAGTATCGCAAGCGAGGATGCATTAGCGGTACTTGATCTGCTGTATCAACGTTTTTGTGCCAAAGCAGAATAGTACCGCCTTCATTTAACTACTTCTGCTATTTACTACGGTGATTGATTGATATGTCCTCTATCGTCGCTCGTCTGATTCCATCTTGGCTGCGTCAATACCAGCTCACAGCGTTACCGGCTGATCTCGTCGCTGGCATAGTAGTGGGCATGTTAGTAATACCGCAGAGCCTAGGCTACGCAGTGCTGGCGGGACTTCCACCTGTCTATGGTTTATATGCAGCAATTGTACCTGTACTCGTCTACGCTTGGCTCGGCTCTAGCAACGTACAAGCCGTAGGCCCAGTTGCCATCACCGCCATTATGACAGCCAGTGGTCTACTGCCCTATGCTGAACAAGGATCAGAGCAATATGCACTGATGGCAAGTCTATTGGCACTGATGGTAGGTGCCTTACTGTGGATTGCAGGAAGGTTAAGACTCGGCTGGATCATGCAGTTTATCAGTCGCGGTGTGTCCGCAGGGTTTGTAAGCGGTGCAGCGGTCCTTATATTTGTAAGTCAGCTCAAATATCTGACAGACATTCCGATCGCTGGCAATAGTTTGATTGGGTATTTGTCTACCATACAGCGCTATGCTAACCAGCTGCATCCATTAACCTTAGTGATTGGTATTACCGCATTTGCACTGCTGGCTGCCAATCGCTATGCAAGTGAATGGATATGGCAGTCGTGGCTATCATCGTCGTATGCCAAATGGGCAGAGCGCTTGTTTCCGCTTATCTTACTGGGCATCGCTATCGTACTTAGTATGGCATTGCATTGGAGTGCACATGGCGTCGCGACTATTGGACGTATTCCACAAGGACTGCCGAGTTTTACGTTGCCGCATATCTCAGACCTACAAGAAGCGCTGAAGCTTTTGCCAACAGCGGGATTGATGGCACTGATCGTATTTGTATCGAGCAGTTCCGTTGCCAGTACCTATGCTCGCTTACGCGGTGAGAGCTTTGACGCCAATCGTGAATTGACTGGACTTGGACTGGCCAATCTGTCTGGTGGACTGTTCCAGAGTTTCGCAGTCGCAGGAGGTTTTTCGCGTACTGCTATCAATGCCGACTCAGGTGCTAAGACACCACTTGCCAGTTTTGTCACCGTACTGGTGATGATTGCCGCACTAATAGCTTTTAGCAGTGCGCTTGCTCCACTACCCTATGCACTGCTGGGCGCAACCATCATGGCTTCTATTATTGGATTGATAGATATTGCGACCTTAAAGTCTGCATTGCAGCGTGATCGCTTAGATGGCGCTAGCTTTTTGGCAGCGTTTGTCGGTGTGCTTATATTTGGGCTAAATACTGGTCTGGTCATTGGTCTGATGGTGTCATTCGCCAGTCTTATCTGGCAATCGAGTAAGCCGCACGTGGCAATCGTTGGGCAGTTGGGTGGCACAGGGCATTTTCGAAATATCAATCGCCATGATGTAGTGACTTTTGACAACTTATTGATGTTACGTATCGATGAGAGTTTGTTTTTTGGTAATAGTGAATCTGTACATCGACGCATCCTCAATGCCATGCAGCAATACCCTAACGCCAATGAAATTATATTGATTATGGCCGCCGTCAATCACATAGATCTGACCGCTCAAGAAATGCTTTGCACTTTAAACCACGAGTTAGCGCTACAGAACAAGCGCTTACATTTTAGCTTTATCAAAGGTCCTGTGATGGACATCATTGGTCACACTTCATTAATTAGCGAGCTATCAGGGCAAGTCTATCTAAGTACTTTAGATGCTGTCGATGCGTTAAAGTAATCTATAGTTTGACCGCCCCAGAATCGCCATAATACTAGTTTTTTCTCGCATTCAATTACTATTGTCATCTACAACGCAATATCGCTATGATAGCGCCTGTGTTATGCTAGACCTATTGAATAGGGAATCAATTGGCCTAGGAATCGACCTCAGAAATACTGATTTATAGTCCTTTGATATCCTTTGCCAAACCTTCAATAATAAATATATATTAACAGATATAAACGACTCTATTTTATGACCGATAATTTAACGATTTACAAGCAAATATACCCAAGCCAATGCGTTAAGATTGCCGAGCTTGGCTATCGCTCAGTGCTTAATGTTCGCCCAGATGCTGAAATAGAAACACAGCCTAATAGCTGTGACTTGGCGACTGCCACCGAAAATGCAAACCTAGCGTACCAATATCTGCCATTTGATGATGAACGTCTAAGTATGCTGACAGTCGAACAGTTTGCCGATTTCTATCACTCAATGCCCAAGCCCATATTAATGTTTTGCGGTACTGGTGCACGCGCCAAACTGCTATACCAAAGTGCATTGATGCAAGGCCTGTTGTAACAACTATAGCTCGAACTAACACGTTCTATAAAACCAACAACACCAATAAAAAAGGAGCTCTTATGAGCCATGAAGTTAGCTTTACCGGACAAATCACGCCTGACCAAGTGCCTATGATTGCCGAAAACGGTTTCAAAACCATTATCAATAACCGTCCTGATGATGAAGAACCAAATCAGCCAACCAGTGCTGAAATCGAAGCAGCCGCTAAAGAAGCCGGACTTGCTTATAAAGAGATTTCTTTTGCAGGTAACGAGCTAAACCAAACTCACGTCGAAACATTTGCAGATTTCTTTAATCAAGCTGAACAACCAATGTTAATTTTTTGCCGTACAGGTAACCGCTCAAACGGTATCTATGAAGCAGCCAAGCAGATGGATTTGCTAGATGACTAGTTCAGCACAAACCGACTAAACATTTGAAGTATTTAAAATATTTAGCCCACAAAATCTTGTGGGCTTTTTACTGCGCTTATTATCAAGCTCAAAGTTTCATTAGATGTAAATAGCTCAATCACTGCCTAATCATTTCACGATAGTCTCTCAAAAATCTCAATAGTCACGACAAATGGGTTACTAAGCGAGCGTAATACCGCTATTATCATTTGATATGCTTAACCTAATTCAATGGTTGAAACACTTAGTTAACTAGACGATTAAATACCTAAACACATGGAATGTGAGCAGCTACTTCAAAAGTACTCCACTGCTATTTACTTTCAAAACGCCATCTTATTGTGGCATTTTAGTTTTACAAGGAATGTTTGATGAATAATACCGCGCTAGCATTACTGCCATTAGCACTTGCCTACATCATGTTTACCCTAGGCGCAGGTCTAAAACCTAGTGATTTTAAAATCATTGCTAAATACCCCAAAGCGTTCTTTGTCGGCTTACTCAATCAAGTTGTACTAGTACCATTGGTTGCGCTAGCAATCGTGCTAGTGGCGGCTCCGCCACCAGCGATTGCTTTTGGAATTATGCTGATCAGTTTTTGCCCAGGCGGCGTCACGAGCAATATGTTGACCTATTACGCCAGAGGAAATGTCGCGCTTTCTATCGCATTGACAGGTGTGGTTAGTATATTATCAGTAGTTACACTGCCTATCTTAATTACATTGGCTTTCGATCATTTTATGAAAGATCAGGCAAACTCTATTAGTGCCATAAAGATTGGCCTAGTCATGTTCTTATTGACCACATTGCCCGTGTCTCTTGGTATGCTTGCTCGCCATAAATTTACTAACTTTATGGTACGTCGTAGCAGTCTTTTGAACGGATTGGCTAGTGTATTTTTCGTCTTGATTGTCTTTGCTGCTATTGCCTCTAACTGGCAATTATTACAATCACAGTTCACTCAAATTGGTCTAGAGCTTATCTTTATCATTGCTATTCTGTTCGCTATTAGCATCTTGACTTCGAGAGTTCTAAAACTCAGCTGGTTTGACACCAAAACCATCTCAATAGAAACCAGTATCCAAAATAGTACGACGGCTATTACCTTAGCTCCTATCATTATGGGCGTGAGCACACTACCCGTTATTGCGCTACCTGCTGCTGTATATGGTGTGCTGATGTATATTGTTGCGCTGCCCGTTATCTTTTTGATCAAAAACAAAAACTGATTATAGTAAATACCGGAAATAAAAAGCGCCCATCCAATAACTGGACGGGCGCTTTTTTGAAGTACGATTTCTTTGATACAAATGAAGTATATGTGTTCTACTGTTTTTGATCTAACGCTTCTTTTACCGCTTTTTTACCCCATGCACTCAGATCAAGATCCAGCCTTTCATACTCTTGCGCATCAAATAACGGCTCCTTAACCCCTGATTTTAATTGGCTTGCAAAATCGTCCAAGAGACGTTTGGCCCGCGGAAATAACATCATCAAGGCCAATAAGTTTGCTAATGCTAACACGCCCATCAACGGATCAGCGAAGAAGAATACCGTAGTAGCTGCAGGAGCTACTGCGCCTAAAAATAATACCGCAATCACCACAATACGTAATATCAAGGTCGCCATTTTAATATTCTTTTTGACCAAAAAGTTGATTGCATTTTCACCCATATAATAGTTATACATGATAGAGCTCAAGGCAAATAGCAATATCGATATGGTCAAGATATACTGCGCCCAATCCCCAAGCTGGGTCGTTAGCGCTTGCTGGGCCAGTACAATACCATCGACTTCGGCACCTGGTTGGTACACGCCACTAAGTAAAATCATAAATGCTGTGGCACTACATACGATCATCGTATCGATAAACACAGATAATGACTGCGAGATACCCTGACTAACAGGATGAGTGGCGTAAGCGGTGGCGGCAACATTCGGTGCAGAACCCAGACCTGCTTCATTAGAAAATAAACCACGTTTCATACCTTGCTCAATCGCCACACCAATACCACCGCCCACGACAGATTCAATACCAAAAGCATTTTTGACAATCATTACCATCAGTGCAGGCAATTCTGTGAAGTTAAATGCAATAATCATAAGTGCCATACCGATATAGATTAACGCCATAACAGGAATGAAAACGTCGGCTACTTTGGCAATACGCTGAATACCACCAAAGACAATAAACCCACCTGCAATCACCAGTACCAGACCCGATATCCAGCGATCAATCCCAAAACTCTCGAGAGCAGAGCCTGCTACCGTATTGCCTTGGAACGCCACAAACCCGATGGAAAAAGACAATAGTAGAGAAATAGCATAAATAACAGCAAGCCAGCGATAGTCCTTACCTAAGCCATGTAAGATATAAGTCGCAGGGCCACCGCGAAAATTACCTTCGGCATCTCTACGCTTGTAAAGCTGCGCTAAGCTACACTCAACAATGCTCGTCATCATCCCAATTAAGGCCACAACCCACATCCAGAATACGGCTCCTGGCCCCCCTAGAGAGATTGCAACAGCAACACCAGCAATGTTACCTCCACCAACACGTCCACCGATAGAAACGAGCAAAGCCTGACGCGCAGAAATTCCGTCGTCTCCTACCTCATCTGTCTTAAATACACGAAACATACGTTTGAAGTATCTAAACTGCGCAAACTTGCCCACAATGGTAAATAACAGACCGAAAATAATCAGCATAGGGATGAGTGCCCAGCCCCAAGTCAGATCTCCAACTTGAGCGAAAAAAGCTTCAATATATTCCACGCCGATTTTCCTTATAGTTCATGATGCTATGATAGATTTTATTGAACTCATTATTGCACCAACAACATGAATTTGTAATTCAAATTACGACTATGTAAAGTAGATACTGGTATTTCCTAAGAAAATCACTTTATTGGTTCAGGTAAATATCTACTTTCTAAGTATTAGAACTTATTCTATAGAGAAGTACTTATACGGTGGCATAAAAAAAACCACCTCAACCGAGGTGGTCCTTGATACTTAAACTAATATCAACTAACTTACTGCATGACTAGGTATTCAAACGCTGACAACGCCGCTTTACTGCCCTCACCCATCGCAATGTTAATCTGCTTAAATGGAACAGTGGTTACATCACCACACGCAAAGATACCTTTACGATCTGTACGGCAGCGCTCATCGATTTCAATCTCACCGAAGCGGTTTAGATCAACGAAGCCTTTGATAAATCCAGTGTTTGGCACTAAACCAATCTGTACAAACACCCCTGACAAGTCACGCTCATGAGTCTCACCTGTGCTGCGATCTTGATAGACAATAGAAGATACTTTACCATCAGTCGCTTTGATTTCTTGCGTCGCTGCACCGGTAACGAACTCAATGTTAGCTTTTTCTTTGGCTTTATTAATAAGCACTTGGTCAGCTTTTAGCTCATCAGCGAACTCTAATACAGTAACGTGATTGACGATACCTGCTAAATCTAATGCGGCCTCAACGCCTGAGTTACCACCGCCGATCACTGAGATATCTTTACCTTTAAAGAACGGGCCATCACAATGTGCACAGAACGCCACACCTTTACCGATATTCTCTTCTTCGCCCGGCACACCAAGCTTTCTCCACTGAGCACCTGTCGCCAAAATAATACTACGAGTTTCAAACTTCTCACCAGTATTTAGATGGATACTGTAGTTCTCTTCTTCAGTCTCTTCGATATCTTTAACGCTCACATGCTCTTTTAGTGTGATGTTATATTCAGACACATGCTTAACAAAGTTAGCCGACAGATCTGTACCATTAGTTAATGGCACTGAGATTAGGTTTTCGATATCTTGCGTGTCTTTTACCTGTCCACCGATACGATCAGCGACCATTGTGACCTTTAGGCCTTTACGCGCTGTATAAATGGCTGCAGCCACACCTGCAGGGCCAGCACCAATGATAGTGACGTCTTGTTGCTCTAATTGCTCAGCATCATCTTCTACTTCTGATAAGAGGTCTGGAAACTGCTCTTGTAATTTTCCGATCAATTTAGCAGTGTCAATTAGGCCGTTAGCAAATGGCTTACCGTTCAAAAATACTGCTGGCACCCCTTGGATTTTGTTCGCTTCTACTTGCTCTTGGAACAAAGCACCGTCAATCATCTCATTGCTAATACCATCGTTTAATAGCGCGAATTGATTTAACGCTTGAACGACTTCTGGACAACTGTGGCACGACAATGACACATAAGTCTGGAACTGTAGTGGCTTGTTGAAACGCTTAACCAGCTTTTGAATACCTTCATCTAATTTTAGCGTATGACCGCCTGCCTGCAAAATTGCCAAAATCAATGAAGTAAACTCATGGCCACCTGGGATACCGCTAAATACGATGCCTGTATCGTTTGATGCGCCATCGATGTGACTGACTACTTTAAAACTAATCGCACTCGGCAAGCTGTCATCAGTTGCTTCTGCATCGAAGTTAATTTTATCTGTTGTTCCAGCAATTTTGGTCAAAAAATCGACCAACTCTGCGCGCTTTGTGTGCGTTCCATTACCCAATACAAAAGTAATAGGACGTGTCATGTTTTCGCTATAGCTCTTGACGGCATCTAATAAATTCTGATCTATCATGTTTGTTCCTCATTATGACTAAATATGTAACGGTAGCTGTCATGCTACGCGTCTAAATATGGAATAGTTGGTGGTAATAATTTTGTATAAAAGATTATATATAATGGGCTCTTGCCCTTTGATGTGTCTATTATCAAGCGTTTAGCTAACTTCAGCAAGCTGAGAAACTCAAACCTTATGTTTTATAAAACCAATCATAAACAAATATATTAAATTAAATTTAAATCAATGAGGATATAACAGCCATAGAACCGGAGCTGATTATTCGCTACAATCAAATCAAGTCGATATAAATATCAACCATTCATCGCGTATTTCGTGAGCATATGGACTTAGCAATTCAGTATCGATTGATGTCTCAAAATCTTAAAAAACCTTAACCATAACGTACGACTGTTTACGAATAGCCCTGTACTTGATATCAAGGATGACCAGATGAGAAAGACTGACACATTGCAAGATAATAAAGAAGTTATCGCTGAACTTAAGCAAAAAGACAGCCGCTTTGCCAGTATTTTTGATGAGCATACACAACTAGATCAGCAAATTAATCGTCTTGAAAAAGACCCTATAAAGCATGCCAGTCGTGAAGAAGAAATCGAACAAATGAAACGACGAAAGCTACAGCTCAAAGATGAGATCTATAAAATCATTGATAAAAACAAAGCCCAGTCTCATGCTTAATATTGCGTCTACGCTTAGAGATATGCTCAAAAAATAATACTAACAGCTCCTATACTTAAAACGTAAAAAGACCCCATTAACATAAGTTAATGGGGTCTTTTTTTGTAGCATTGATTTAAATCAAATGTTTAAGATACAACGCTACTTTTATCTAAGTACAAAGTACCTACTTAGATTTTACCAACTAGGTCAAGACTTGGCTTCAATGTATCGCCGCCTTGTTCCCAAGCTGCTGGGCATACTTCGCCGTCGTTTTCACGAACGTACTGTGCTGCTTTTACTTTACGTAGCATATCTTTTGCACTACGGCCGATACCGCCAGCATGGATTTCAGCTACTTGGATCAATCCATCAGGATCTACTAGGAAAGTACCACGCTCAGCCAAACCGGCTTCTTCGATCATGACGTTAAAGCCACGAGTGATTTTACCAGTAGGATCGCCGATCATTGGGTATTGTACTTTACCGATAGCATCTGAAGAATCATGCCATGCTTTGTGCGTGAAATGCGTGTCAGTAGATACTGAGTATACTTCAATACCAAGGCCTTTTAGCTCGTCATAATGAGCAGCCATATCTTCTAGCTCAGTTGGGCAAACAAACGTGAAATCAGCTGGGTAAAATAGGAAAATTGCCCAGTTACCTTTTACGTCTTCTGAAGTGATAGTTTTGAACTCACCGTTTACGTATGCATCTGCTGAAAATTCTGGGATTTCTTGATTGATGATAGACGCCATGATTGGCTCCTCTATAGTTAATTAAATTAAAAATTATTTATGTGGTTTTTCAATTAGCCCGCTAGCTCTCTGGGCTACCTGATAAACTATACGCGAATTCTATGGTTAATCTAGTTAAAAGTTTTTAATGTGATGTTTTGTTTTATTAAACTTGTTAAACTATTATCTCTACATTTTATCATTGGTGCTCAATTGGTAATTTGCTACCTTATAAAGGTTGAACAAACATAATAAATTGCATTAAAAACCCACCAAAAGAGAGGTTTTATGATTACTTTACGACAACTTGAGTTTGCCCTAGCCGTAGCCAAACATCGTCATTTTAAACGCGCCGCTGAAGATTGCAATATCTCACAGTCTGCATTGAGTCTAGGTATCGCAGAGTTAGAAAAACAGCTAGATACTCAGATTTTTGAGCGCAACAATAAACAGGTACTCATCACCCCTATCGGTCAAGACATTCTCACACGGGCGCAGCGAGTGTTTTCTGAAGTGAGTGATCTGACCACACGTGCCCATAGCCATCAGACACCGCTCGCCTATCCTATGACTGTCGGTATCATTCCAACAATTGCGCCTTACTTGCTGCCAAAAGTGCTACCTGCGCTGCGTGCTCAGTATCCAGAGTTCCGCATGACCATCGTTGAGCAACAGACAGAGCGTTTGCTTGAGCAAGTCCGCTACGGTCATATTGATACCGCTATCATTGCTCTGCCGTATGCGGTAGATGGGCTTCATAGTTTTGAGTTTTGGAGTGAAGACTTCTTTGCTGTGTTTCCAAAAGATGATGTACATGCCAAGCTTGATACCATCAACGCTGACGAACTGGCGACGGCTAACCTGATGTTACTTGGTGAGGGGCACTGCCTAACTGACCAGACGCTGTCTGTCTGTCATTTTGACCGTACACAGATGAAATCAAGCTTTTCAGATGCCAGCTTAAATACTCTAATTCAAATGGCACTGGCCAACATGGGTACAACGCTAGTTCCCGAAATGGCGCTTGATCAACTACATCTGCAAAACCAAAATGCTGTCGCTGTTCCTTTGGCTGAAGAAGGTCCGCATCGCCATATTGCCTTTGTCACCCGTTTGAACTATGCGCGTGTTGATGACGTTAGCTTGCTTGGAGAAGTGTTTAATAAAGCGTTTAAAGACGCAGTGGCCCATAAAGAATAATTAGACCATTTTTACCACGATCATAGTGAAAAAATGACATATGAAAACTGTCTCATATAAGCATGATGATTTTGGCAAGTGCTTTGCACAGCACTTGTCAGCTTTGACTAGCGATATTTCGCCAAAGCAAATAGATAGGCTTTGGCAAGATGTCGCTATGCACTATGGTGAACCACAACGTGCTTATCATACGATCGATCATATCGAACAGCTATTGCTACAGTTTGAGAGCATCAAACACCATCTGACTGAGCCTCATATCATTGCGTTGGCACTGTACTATCATGATGTGATATACGACCCAACACGTTCCGACAACGAATTAAAGAGCGCAGAATTTGCAACAAATGCTTTGAACCCTTATCTAAGCTCAAAGCATTGCCAACAGATCTATGCTCTCATCATGATGACTGCCAATCATCAAATAGATGCATTGATAGACAATGACAAATATAACGATGCAGCATACTTGTTAGATATGGACTTAAGTATTTTAGGTGCGCTTTGGTCTACCTATCAGCAGTATGCAAACGAAGTACGCCAAGAATACGCACACGTTCTAGATAACAACTACCGTGATGGGCGCACTGCAGTGTTAGAAGAATTACTAGCACATCCCAAACTCTATCTGACCGACCACTACTATGATCAGTTAGAAACGCAAGCTCGTGACAACCTCAAACGCGAGCTAACTTTGCTTGCAGCTTTATAAACAGCTCACTACCCTGCCGTGCTGGATGTGAGTTATAGCTAGGCTCCATGATATCGATATCAAAATGACTTTGAAAACGCTGTTGGTACTCTTCTTTGGTACCACCAAATGGTGGCTCTTTCCGTCCAAAATCCGTATCGAATAACAACCCAATCAACTTACCTTGTGGCTTCAACAACCTTGCCATCTGCTGTACGTATTCATCGCGGCGCGATGGATTGATTGCACAGAAAAATGTCTGCTCAAGTATCCAGTAAAATCGATACTGCTCAGCTGATAAACTGAAAAAGTCCGCACAGATTAAATGCTCAGAGGGAAAACTAGGATAGCGCTCTGCAAATGCCTCAATCGGTGCAGGGGCAAAATCAACCAGCGTGACATTAGTAAAGCCTTGCTCATATAGATAGCCCACTTCATAGGCGTTACCTGCACCTGGCACTAGTATCGCCTGACTTTTCGCGCTATCAGGCAATTGGTCAATATAAGCTTTCAGCGGTGGTGATACCTGCCCCATATCCCAGCCGATGCTGTTTTTCTCATAACGCTGCTGCCAAAACTCAGCTTGATTAACGTTTTCCATATGACATCCCTGTATATAAACCCGTTATTTAAACGACATGATTTGTACCGTTATTCCTTATCATATCAGGCTTATTCAAGCGTGTCCTTATTTTAAAGGCTTATTCCTACTGTAAAAATGATGATAAAAACAGGACTAGGTGCCCTGCATAATGAAACTTGCGCAGACGATATCAAAGTGTTTACTAGGACTACTTAGATGGTTGGATACTTAGATAGTTAGGTGATGGGTTTAATCCAGTTGACCTGTCTTGCCCGCTAAGACATTATGCCATTGCATATAATCTGGCATTGCTGTGGTAACTGTTTGCCAAAACGCACGGCTATGATTGGCATGATGCAAGTGGCACAGCTCATGAACGATTACGTATTCAGTGCACTCGATAGGATAGGCAGGAAGATAGACTGATAACCAAATTCGCTTTGCACGCGTGTTGCAGCTGCCCCAGCGAGTATGCATTTTTTTCAACCGTATCTCATTGGCATAAGCGCCAACGATTGGTTGCCACTTTTCAAATAGTGCAGGTGCGACTTCGGAGAGTTGTTGCCGATAATAGGTGATTTTTTTATCGAGACTGAGCGTAAATGATTGCTCCACACCCCATAATAAAACTGAGTTAGTAGTAGTTGAAGGGTCGGACGACGCACTCTGTCTACGTATATATTGCTCTAATATTTGTGGATGATGTTCAATAGCCCACGGCACCCGCTTAGCCACAGCATGCAACAATTGCGACTTGTTGACATGCATCGGTATAGAGACCATCAACATGTAAGGCTTTAAGCGAAAATTGATATTTTTAACACGCTTTTTACTGATATGTAAATCGATGCCTGCCTGTGTAAGCTGCTGCCTGACAGTATCTAAATTGGTGTCTAAGCTAATGCTCTACCTCCTTGGCTGACTATTACTATTATTCTAGTAATAGTCATTGTTAACAGCCACGCCTATTCATCTATCACTCTTATTGAATGAAACGTATCACAACGCTTGTAAATGGTTGTCAAATGACATCATATGCAGTTGACTGTCTTTGACAATCCGCTCATGACGTCCAACATCGTCTGTATCCAGCTTTACCTCTGACAAAGCATATACTCTTAGCGCTGTTAACTGCCCTTGACCATCACTGACTATGAAGCCTGTCGGCTCGGCATGTTTATCAACTTTACTCATTGAAGCACTAGAATTAACTAAAACTGAAGCTCCTGCACAATCTGGCAGACTTACATCATCAATCAGCTTGCGAGTATGTAAGTCGTAAATCGCGGCACAGCCACCAATTGGCGTGGTCACACACAGTAAGTTGCGCTCACTATCAACCGCTACGCTAGCGATATACTGGTGGAAGCGTTGCCATTGATTGTTTGGCATGGTTAAAGGCGTGAAGCTGGCATCACCACGTTTGTGAGTCAATACCAGTGGTACATTAATATGTTTTTCACCTTGGAACTGAATACCGATCATTACTGTGCCATCGTCGTGCATGGCTAAGTGGCGTACACTCATCTGATTATGTTCGGGAGTTACTTGCTCAAGCAGTGTACCATCATGACGATTTAAATAGACTAATGATGGTCGCATAGTATCTAGATTGAGCTCTTCACGTGAGGCCTGTTCAGTCTTGATACCACCATTTGCAATGACCAGCGTTTCGCTATCAGGATGCATAATCAGCTCATGCGGGCCGATACCATATGAATCAAATTCTGCTACTTTTTCATAAGCATCATTGGCATCATAGATACCAATTTTTCCTGCCAAACTCACTGTGTCATTCTCAGTGACGTAGAGCAAGCTACCATCTAAACTATAGCAAGCATGACCATAAAAGTGACGGTTTAAATCAGCTGTAATCGCATGCATTACCTGCCCATTTGATGTATTAAGTACCCAAAACTTTTCACTTGGACGACGACCCATTACGACAACGTCGCGTCTTTGATCCACATTGCTATGCTGAGCTTTATTTTCAAGTACATCTACAGGCTGAACAACGATGTCGTGGACACGCTCAGGCATAGTCGTCTGCCAAACGATTTGTCTGTCGGCATCAATACCTACCACACCAAAATCATGCTCATTTTGGCTCGATGAGGTTTGATCTTTTGGCATAGATGCGACGCCACTGACCCAGCTGACTGGTTGCGCTAGCATCGTTGTCGTATGCACAGCACCAAAGTCAGGCGCATCACGTTTATCATCATCTATCGCATGATAAGCCTGCTTCCATGTTACCGCTGCTTGCTCACAAGCATAACGTAAGCGCGAAAGCTTCGGTATTGAATTAGAAGTGCCGCGTAATGCCTGAAACTGTGTACGAATACCGTCAACATAATCTTGCAAACTAGCATCTGGATGCTGCTGCTTACGATAACGATGATGAATACCGACCAGCGCCGCCGTACCAACTGCTGTCAGCACTGACGTCGTCAAAAGCTCATGACTTGTTGAACTTATGCCAGCATCATTCAACCTATCCATTTGGTCATAAGTCTGGATATCTGGCACGGCTGTATTCGCTTCGATAGTAGACATTGTCTAATCGCCATCAGTGCTGTTAAAGCCCACACGGATACCAAGTGCTGGGATTAACTGGCGTTTAATCAAACGAGTAACATCAGTCAGATGATCATATAACGCTTGCTGGTCGTCCTTACTGGCCTCTGATAAATCTTCTGGCATTTGTGCTAATAATGTGGTCGTATCAGCAAGTGTAGTCGATAGATTATCCGAAATTTTGTTTTCATCATTGCTACCAAGAATAGCCGTCAATACAGGGTCAGTCATGGCTTTATTGATCGTATCTAACTTAGCATTGATGATAGCGCGGCTTTGACCAGCTGTAGCAGCAGGCAAATGGCCTTTCGCTTTACCCGTCAGACCGAGTGGTTGATCGATAGCATTAGACTTCATGGTCTCAATCAATGACAGTAGAGAATTAAACCACTGGTTCAGCCCTCGATCGCTTTCTGCTGTTTGATCTATTGCCAATAAATCGGTCGCGTTTTGCTGCCAGTTTGTCTCGATATCTTTTAGACGCGTGCTCAACGCACTACTGGCACTAATGACGTAAGCACACTGACCAGCGTCTAAACTATCATTGGCAAACAAAGCTTCTTCCAACCCTGGAACACCCTGTACGATAGCACTCTCGTTAGCAAGCTGCTCTGGTGTTAGTTGTGGATTGGCAGCGATTAAATCAGCCACGCCACTATGTACGAGTCCGCGCTCATCAGGGTAGTAATTAATGTATAAGTTGCTCATGCTAGCCGTTGCAGGACCAAAGTTAATCATCTCAGCACTCGACCAAGCTTGTGCCAATACCAGCCACTGCGCACGTAATTCTTGTAGCTCATCACCACTGACCGGAGCTTGTGTACAGTGCTTCTGCGCCAATTCATTCAAGAGATCGCTTTGCTTTGCTGCATCGGCATACGCAGGAATCACGATATCGTCTGCCACATGTGTCAAGTACGTTTCCGCAGTCTCAGGACTGATATCTACCGCAACGATTTGCTCAGTGCTTTCTTCACTACCTTTTGCTGAGCTGTCAGTAACTGCACTATCTTGCACAACTTCTTGGCTATCTACATCTGTAGCTTGGTTGTCATCGGCAGGTTTGACACAACTGATCAGCAGTCCAGCACTCAATGCAGATAGCGCCATTGCCAAAGCGTGGTTTATTTTCATAGGTTTCTCGGTAATATTATAAGTAATAATGTATAGCGTTTTACATTGACTGTATTATAGCGACTTTAAGAACGCATTGAGCTCAATGCGACCTTGCTTGTCTAACTCTAATACTTGTTGCTTTTGCTTTTCGGCTTCCCCGCCATGCCATAAAACCGCTTCCATCAACGTACGGGCACGACCATCATGCAAAAACGTTGCTTGAGAATCCACAGTTTGAGCGAGTCCTACGCCCCAAAGTGCTGGCGTACGCCACTCATAAGAGTTGGCTAAAAATTCAACTTGGGCATCTTTTGGCGGTAGCTTGCCAGCAATCGTACGATCAGCGAGATCATCGCCCATATCGTGTAATAAAAAATCTGTGTAAGGATAAATTACTTGGCCATGCTGCTCAAGATGATCATCGTCGGTTTTTGGCAACTGGTATCTTGGTGTATGGCAGCTTTGACAGCCCATGTCATAAAAACGCTTTTTGCCAGCCAGTACGAGCGTATCATCTGCATTGCGGCGATGAGGTACTGCTAGATTGCGGGTGTAAAACTCTACAAATTTAGCAACCTCGTCATTGACTTCAACAGGTGATTTACCGTTACCTTGTTCATCCGCACCAGTCGCTGCATTTAGACAAGCGGTCTGCGTTGGCATACAGGATTCGTTAGGACGGATATTGGACGTTAGACCCATATCTTCATTAAAGGCACTTTGGTTTTGGGTAATCAACTTGGTTTGACCAGCTTTCCAACCAAATCGGCCGAGCGCACGTTTGCCTGTTTGTGGATCCATTACCCAGTTAAATTTACCACTGATATCGCTGTCATTACTATCGCTGGCTTGTTTCTTAATGTCATCGTCAGGTATTTGCTCTAACAGCCCAAGCCCAATCATCGGTAGCGCTACACGCGGCGATACCATCATGTCATCATCAAAAGCGCCATAGCCAGGTTTGGTCAGATTAAACGTTGGCGCACGTAACGTCTCAACATACCCGTCAGCAAAGGTAACTGGTTTGTCTGTCCACTGCACTGCGATTCTTGCTTCAGCAGGCACACCTTGAATACCGCGGTCTTGTAACTGCCCACCATACATAGGATGAACCACCTTTTCAATCAGTGAGTCCTTTAGCTGCTGACGCTGCTCATCAGTCGTCGCTGGCATAGACAGACGAATCAACAAACTATCAGCATCGTCATCGGCAGTCATCGGCGCATGACCTCGCCCATCTTTGACATGACAGGACTGGCAAGCTGCCACATTAAATAATGCGCCAAGCCCGTCACGGCTATCAGTACTGGCAGGAGCAACAACCCATGGCTGCTTAAAGAATGCATTACCAATAAAGAATGATCCTTTGCGGGAAGCTGCTAAGTTTGATGAAGGTTTTGAGTAGCTTTCAGCACTGCTAATACTAATGCCAGAGTCACCGCCCTGCTTAATCTCTTGAGGGTCAAAGCTCACCAATTGCTGCATCGGCACACCCGCCAGTGATTCTATATTTTTAGCGTGCTCAGACGACAGCGATTGGCTATTTTCACTGCTACTCTCAGTACTTGAGACCTGATCGGCAGTATCATCAGAAACATTGTCAGTAGCGTCTTCAGGAACACTATCGGATGGTTGACACGCACTGATAGTCACTACACTCGCGAGAATTAGCACAAGCTTAGAGGGTGTATGTCGTAGGGTTTGAGTAGCAGAAGGAGAGTCAGAGGGGTTAACATGATTAACGTTCATAGAAATTAAGTGCCTTAGCGCTAGAGTAGAACCATTAAATTTTTGTCATACCACCTCATTATATGTCTCCACGATCATTGTTCATCGACATATAATGAGGTGGTACAGAGGCCAATGGGCTTATTTAATGCTCGTAAAAATGCGCTGCCAACGGTGGCTGACAACGCACGTATTATATCTAATCTAAGTATCTAATAAACAGCGATTACTGACCTATAACGACTAATAAAACGTCCTAAAGCCAATTAGATGCTTTTAAATAAAGGCCGCTAGCTTATAAATAAGGACCGCTAGCTTAATTTTTTCTTAAAACTGTGATCCTGCATCTGCGTCTAGATTATCGATTCCAACTGCTTTTGCAGCGTTTTCGATACTGGCAGTCAGCTCTTGTAAGCTGGTGATGCCTGCTTCAACCCATCCACGACGAACGTTTTGTTCTTCAGCAGAGATACCTTCTTGGCTTGCTTGACCGACAGTTGCAATCATCTGATCAATCTTGATGCCGTCTTCTTCGCCTTTTTCAACGATAACATCGAACGCGCTTTCTACTTTATCGAATTCAGCAGCCAACTTATCAGCAGCTTCTGTGTGTCCGTTATCCGTCAAATAGTCTTTGATGCCATAACCGCCTACTGTCTTACCAGCGACTGTTGTATAGCTACCATTAAAGACGTTTTGAATACCGCGAGCATTATTGGCATAACTTAGATGCGTCAAATCACTAAAGCATTCGTGCTCATCTTCGGTAGAACCAGTAACGAAAGCAACTTGCATACGCTCAGAAGCAAGCTCACCTAGTGCTAGGCTACCCATTTGATACATAATTTGGCGCAGACCATTGTCATATTTGCGCGCTATCAAATCACTACGTAAAGTATTCTCGGTTTCAGGCTGCCACTGGGCTTCCATAGCTGTCAAGTCATCAACCAATAGTTGAGTTGCAGCGGTTAAGAATTCACCGCGGCGTTCACAGATGCTGGCATCTTCGTTGGCGGTATCACCACTAGTACACTGTCCAGCTTCAGTTGCATAGTCAGTAACTGGGCGATTACCTGCGCCTTCTCTTACACCATTGTTGTCTTGGCCCCACAGCATAAACTCAATGGCATGATAGCCAGTCGTTACGTTGGCTTCGCTACCACCGATTTCATTCATTTCTGCAAGTAGCTCAGGTGTAATCGTACTGGTATCTTGCTCAATACTACCGACAGTAATGCTATCACTATTGATGATATTTTCTTGACTATTATATTCGCCTTCATAGTCTTCACCAACATAATCAATCAGCGCCTCATCAAGCGGCCAAGCGTTGATCTGACCTTCCCAGCTATCGACGCTGTTAATGGCGCGTTCATCATTAGCCGTCACAAAACCTTCATCAAAACGGAAAATCTCAGTTTGAGAATATGGCTGACGCGCCTCTTTATAGGCAGCTTTTGCTGCATCAAGGTTTTCTTGTGTTGGAGTAGCTATGTAGTTCTCTACCGCAGTTTGCAGTAATTTGGCCGTGTCCAAAGAGTCTTTATAAGCAGCATGTGCCATGTTTGCATAACTGATAACCAGTCTATCAATATGTGCTTTTTCGGCAGCCGTCATATCTGTATTATCAGCTGTCTCTGTGTTTGCTACTTCTGTTTGCGTCTCTGTCGCTGCAACGGTGTCTTCATCGGCTTGCTTTGTACAGCCCGACACTATTAACGCTCCTGCAAGTGCAACAGCTAAGGTAGTTGGTATAAGCTTACGGCTTGTTACGGTGGAAATCGTCATACATATCCTCAAAAATATAGCAAAAAATTCGTTTTGGTTAGGTAGCCTCAATTATCTTGATAATCAAGCCATGTTACAGCAGGCTATCTCAGCGATGCACGTTGAGTCACAGTACACATGATAAGACTTTCAGTATTGTATCAATAGCAAACATTGACAAATTATAGTGTTATTGATAATCATTATCAATATTTAATTTAATATTAACCATATCTATGCATAGTTGTTGTTTTAGCCGTATTAAAAATACAAAAAAAGAGCCAGCATAGTGCTGACTCTTTTTTGAAAATATGTACTCAAATATTTAGCACGTATTTGATAGCTATATACAACTATTGATTAGTTTACGCTCTGTGGTGCATTAACTGTTAGCTCAACGCGGCGGTTCTGCTGGCGACCATAATCAGTGCTGTTATCTGCAACAGGACGTGACTCACCATAAGCCACAACGTTGATGCGGTTTGAAGCAACACCGCGAGCCGTTAGATAGTTTGCAACTGAATAAGCACGATCGCGTGATAGACCCATGTTGTAAGATGCTGAACCTTGGCTATCAGTATGACCTGCAATAGTGATAGTGTTTTGGTTGTACTGGTTCATAGTAGTAGCAAGCTTATCAAGTGTAGGCTTGAAAGATGAGTTTAGCGTTGCGTTATCAAAAGAGAACGTGATGCTACCTGGCATTACTAGATCAATGTTACCTGTCGACGGGTTTTGTTCAACAGTTACACCAGTACCAGCCATTTGCTGCTCAAGCTGCTTAGCTTGACGATCCATATAGTAACCAACACCAGCACCTAATGCTGCGCCAATTGCAGCATCACGACCAGTCTCGTCACCACCAGTAGCCTTAGAGATGGCTGCGCCACCAAGTGCACCAGCTAGACCGCCGAGCGTTGTTTTGTTTAAACTCTGTTGTCCTGTATTTGGATCAGTAACACAACCACTAAGGGCTAAACCTGATGCCACTGCTGCGACCATTAAAGTATTACGCATAATATTTCCTCTTAAGTTTAAAAAATTGTGCTTTTTACAAAGATTGTCCATTAATCTTCTAATTGCTTATCGCTATTATTATGGCAACTACACTCTAAATATGTGTAATATTTTGTCACACCTATGTATGAGAAGTGCAGGTTATATTGCTAACATCCTAATATCCGAATTTTAACCTCTCACAACCATTTCCCTTTTGCTACTACGAGTCAGCTTTATAAGCTTACACCGCAACTGGTTTCTGCTAAAATTATGTAGCTAAACTTGCCATTATTGAACATAAACAACCTTCGCATTTACATTATATTGTTATTAGCCTATTCATTTTAAGCTGCAATATCACATTTACTGGAAGCTAAACAAACAGCTGTTTGACGATTTTGATAAACAACCATTCTAACAAAGTTAAGATAAACAAATGATCGCGATACTTCAAGTAAGGTTAGTTTTATTACTATTTCATAGTGGGTTGGCATATTAGCTTCAGCGATATATGACTTATTATTAATCAGATACACTGAGAAGGATTGAGCATGCGCTTGACATCTACCATTCGAAAACTACATAAACGTTCGCCTAAGTTGGGTAGAGCTGTTTCGTTTGCAACAGCCACTGGTGTCATCGCCGCCAATAGCTTCGGCGGTAGTATTCCTTTGTGGCTGATGGGTGTCGGCAAAGTGATTACTGGCGCCTCGATTGCGGACAAAGCTGTCATCAAAATTGCTACTCACTGGATCAGTAGCAACAGTGCTTTAATAGATAATATGTTGCCTCGCAAAGATTGGCGTATCAACTTACCAGATGACATTCATACCAATGGTAAATACCTATTGGTTAGCAACCACCAATCATGGGTCGATACCAGCATCGTGCAGTATATTGGCGAAAAACGCTTGCCACTCACGCGTTTTTTTACCAAATTTGAGCTGATTTACATTCCTATCGTTGGTCAAGCTTTTTACTTTTTAGACTTTCCAATGATGCGCCGACATTCAAAAGAAGCCATTGCCAAAAACCCTGCGCTAAAAGGTAAAGACATAGAAGAAGCCAAACGTGCCTGCGCCCTGCTAAAAGACAAACCTTTTACCCTATTAAACTATTTAGAAGGTACTCGTTTCACCAAAGCCAAACAAGCTCAGCAAAAGTCACCTTATGCACACTTATTGAAACCTCGTGCAGGTGGATTATCATTGGCTATCAGCGCATTAGGTAAAGATATCGACGGCATACTAGACATGACAATCGTATACCCTGACGGTGTGCCGAGCTATGGAGATCTTTGGAAAGGCAATATCAAACGCTTGGGCGTTGATTTGCGCTATATCGACATGCCAGATGCCTTGTTCGAAAGTATCAAACAAGGTGGTTACGAAAATGACGAGGACACGAAGGCACAAATGTTCGACTGGGTTGAGCAAGTATGGCGCCAAAAAGATGAACGTATTAGCACTATGTTGGCAGATTTTGAAATAAATCCCAAAGCACAAGCTATCTAACGACGATTATCAATACTAAGCTGTTCAGCAATACTAAACTGGCTTATCGTTAAGTATTGTCAAGTACCAAGTACAGTCTATACAAGCATACTAAGTAAAAATATCGATACAACAAACATTGATGTAATAAACACCAATAACGAAATAAAAAGTTGTTGGGGAACAAAGCTACGGGTACGAGTATCACCATACACATATCTGACTTATGATATTTACTCTTAAAACAGTAAGTCCTCATAAGTAAATTTTAGTCGAATATGGGTTGTTTTTTAGCCTTATTCATTGATAATGTGACTAGTCATAAAATCATAGATTTTCGATGTCTACGCTAAGAATAAATGACAGTATATATCGATTTCTTACCCATTCTCTGTGCCATTTATTACTTATAAGGTATGACTGTGTCCACCTCTACTACTAGCTCGCCGTTAGCTACCGAACCTGTTTCGAGTCAGCCTCTCTGTTCACCAAGTGATGAGCCACCAAAACACAACCATCCAAAGCCAAGTCGCCTTAAGCTCACTTATGATATCGTCATGATTATTGCCATCAGTATTGATCTACTGTTGATCAGTATCGATGCTATTTTGATGAGCAGTTTCAGTAGTAATGCTGCAGAATGGCTAACTGTCAGTGAAGCACTTAATTGGTATCAGGTAACGCTACATGATCCTCTACGCACTGCTGGAGGATTTTTTACCATCTTTCTGGTCGTTGAGTTGTTGCTGCGTTGGGCAATTGCCATCAAACAAAAAGTCTATTATCGCTGGTTCTTTTTCCCCTTCGTTCATTGGTACGAAGTATTGGGCTGTTTCCCGCAGCTACGTGCTTTGCGACTGCTTCGAGCAGTCGTTATTGGCAGACGTCTATATCAGCTGGGTTACCAAGTTCTGCCGCAAGCATGGATCAATCGAATCAAATTCTACATTGACCTACTGTTAGAAGAGCTATCCGATCGCGTTATTCTGACGGCGATACAAAACTTTCGACAAGAACTAACCAGTTCAGACACTCATAAATCATTCATCGAGTCGACGATTGCAAAAAACCGCAATGAGATTGAAACAGCGGTATTGTCTGTACTACGCACAGAGCTTGCACCAAAGTTGCAAGAACTCACAGCCTCATCAGGTGGTGGCAGTATGTTGGCTAGTGAGATGGGCAATGCTATTGAAGAAGGATTGGCAAACACACCTGAGTTGCGACGCTACCTACGCATGATACCTATCGCGGGCAGCCTGATTGAATCACAGCTACATCACGTCGGGCACAATATCGGTGAGAATGTCGTAAATGCGTTGAACAAACGACTCTTAGACCCTAAGCGCTTAGATATACTAATGATAGAAATTGCTAGCGGTATTGCGCAAATAGATACCAATAATACAGCGCTAGATACTTTGATTTCTAGTATCATTGAGGACAGTTTGACTGCGTTTGAAGCGCAAGTAAAAGTGCAGCAATGGAAACACCAGGATATGCTAAATCTATAGTTTAGATATCCGATAGCACGATGCAATAAGAGACATAATACCGTGACAGAATTATTTTTAAGGGTTTGTATATGACAGTTTCAGCTAACGATAACCAGACTGCACCAGCGCTAGCTTTCTATGGCAAAATGCTGACGTTTTCACGCGTACAGTTTAGTACAAACGATTTAGCAGTTATAGAGGCTCAGCTAACTGAAACGCTCAGCAATAAATCAAGTAATATCCCTATCCTTATTGATAGTGACGTTGATCAGGATTTATCAGCATTGGTAGAGCTACTATGGGCATGGGGGTTACAGCCTATTGGTGTGGTGACAGGTATGCTTGATGCACAAGCACGTGAGCAGCGCTTGGCGATATTTCCAGCCGATGGTAAACGTATCGAACGCATATTACCAAGCAAAAAGCCTCCTACCCAACAAGCAGCAAAAAACAATAGTACTGAAGCAGTTGATGCTAACAGCGACGATAGCACCTCTACCACAAGCGAGCCTGCTACTGAAACGACACTGTCTAGTATGCCCACTGAGACATTGGTATGTACTCAGCATATTACTAGCTTAATCTATGATCAAATGCTACGTTCAGGACAAAGCCTCAATCATGTTGGCGGCGACTTAATTTTGACCAACAGTATTAATAGCGGCGCTGAAGCGATTACTGACAATAGCTTACATGTATATGGCCGTGCACAAGGGCGCTTAGTTGCAGGCGCAACAGGTGATAAAGATGCCCGTATATTCTGCCAAGTTTTCAATCCTTCACTGGTATCAGTAGCAGGAACATACTGCTTACGAGACAACTTACCTGAACACGTCATCGACAAATCTGTACAAGTAAAATTCGTAGAAGGTGAAGGCTTAGTATTTACCGTAATGGATGAAATTTAAGACGCTATTAAAAATAATACACGTTGAAGTGACTTTATAGAAAACTAAGGCAGTTAAGCTAACCTATTCATTTAGCCAAAAAGTATGATTATGACTCTACCAATGCCACGTAGAGAGGCTAATTGAGCGATAAATAGGTTGTTTTTCCGCTTTAGTATCGAGCTGCTATAAATTTTTATTTATTTATGCTAGGCTAGCTTCGAAGATAGTATATATATGCTAGATAAATAACATGTAGTTTTGCTATTTATTATATAAAAGATATCCCATTGATTCATAGGAGTGTGCCATTGTGGCGAAGATAGTTGTAATCACTTCAGGTAAAGGCGGTGTGGGTAAAACCACGACAAGCGCTTCTTTTGCCGCTGGTTTGGCGTTACGTGGCTATAAAACGGTTGTTATCGACTTTGATGTAGGTCTACGTAATTTAGACTTGATCATGGGTTGCGAAAATAGAATCGTTTATGATTTCGTTGACGTTATCACTGGAAACGCGCGTTTGTCGCAAGCACTTGTCAAAGATAAGCAACTTGAAAACCTATATATACTACCAGCCAGTCAGACGCGTGATAAAGACGCTCTGACAGACGAAGGGGTATCAGAGGTCATGGCTGAACTCTCTAAGCAGTTTGACTACATCATTTGCGACTCACCTGCCGGTATCGAGCGCGGTGCACAGCTAGCGATGTATCATGCTGATGAAGCAATTATTGTTACCAATCCTGAGATTTCTTCAGTACGTGACTCGGATAGAATCATCGGTATCTTACAAAGTCAGACAAAAAAAGTAGAAGAAAGCCAAGGCACTGTTCGTGAGCATTTGATTATTACTCGTTATAATCCTGAGCGTGCGGCTGCAAATGAGATGATGGATATTGACACTATCTCTAACGACATTTTAAAAGTTCCACTACTTGGCGTTGTTCCTGAGAGCCATTCAGTGCTTGAAGCGTCTAACCATGGCGAACCAGTTATTCATTATAACGACTCTGTTGCTGGTCAATGTTATGACGACATTGTCGCCCGTTTCTTGGGTGAAGAGCGTCCACTACGTCATATTAATGTGAAGAAAAAGAGTCTACTACAGCGCTGGTTTGGGGGTTAATGATGACTAAGAAAAAAGGATTTTGGAGCAGCCTATTTGGTACTGACGATAACAGTAACGCAGGTAGTGCAAATTTAGCAACTGAACGTTTAAAAGTTATTGTTGCTAGCGAAAATAGATTGAACAATCGCTTAACGGTAGATCGTATCGAAAAAATGAAGCGTGAAATTTTGGAAGTGGTGAACAAATACGTTAACGGTGTGCAAATTGATGACGTCAATATCAACCATCGTTCTGAAGACAGCTTAGATGTATTAGAAATGAATATAAATTTGCCTGAGCATCAAAAGTAATCTTCTAATAAAAACCAACCTTCTAACTGTACGTATTTTCATAATAAACGTAAAAAAGCCCCAAGTTTAATACTTGGGGCTTTTTTATGTTTATCGATTATAGGTTATTTCATGCGGGCAATGAGATTATCTTTTTTGACAAATTGATGATACAACGCTGCAGCTATATGCAAGACGGTAAAGCCAATAATCATTGGCCAAATAATCTCAGTATGCAAGTTGTTATAAAAACGTGCCAAACTTCTATCTGTGTCAACAAATACTGGAATCTGAAAAATACCAAAGATATCGACCGGTCGCCCACCATACACTGTCATCAACAAACCGACCAAAGGCATAGCAATCAGTATGGCATAAAGCGCAAAATGGGAAAGCTGAGATATTAGCATCTGCCACTTTGGCATGGGCAATGCTGGTGGCGCTTTAGTAAAGACACGATTGATGACACGAGCAATCATCCAAAATAATAAACTTACGCCAAATGCTTTATGAAACCCAATGTACGAATTGCTATCTAGATTTTGGTGCAACAATATCATTATCCATGTTACCAATAGCAAAACTGCACTGATCCAATGAAAGATACGGCTACTAGCTGACCACTTTGATACATTCAAGTTGGCATTATTCATGAGCGACTCTACTACCTCTGTCAGGAATTATCTCTAAACAATTTTATAAGTCCGCTAATAACTATTTAATGGATAAAATCATTAATATTATTGGCTGACTATTCATAGAATGGAGAATACCTTAAATACAGATAAGAATCTAGCCATCCAAATCAATCAGATGGTGGGCAATTTTATCTAAATCTGGCACTAAATAGATTTCATCATCAATCATTACTGTTTGATATAGGTAGGATGAGACGTCATTTTTATCAAAATAATCTTCTCCCTCCCCAACGTCAGTCCCACTAAACTGCTCAGGTGTCTCTACATCTTTCACTTCAGCAATACGTGCTTGCATCTGACGTAAATTACCCGCTGTCTGTAGCGCAAAACGGTGCTCAGTCGTATTACCTTCCAAGATAATTATTTTATTTGGTATTTGGTCTTGTGATAACAAATGAAAAACCACCAAATTTTGCTGTTGCCAGTTGTAACTAGAGACCTGCTGTTGACACTCATCCACACTCAAAATTAGAGCACTCGGAATGATCCAGTCTGGTTGATTAACTGCTGGAACAATGGTGACATCAAGCATCCCGTTGTTGGTAGTCAACAGACTGACAGCTTCAAACGAATGTTTCGAAATTTGTTTCATACGTCGCTCGCAACGAGTTAATGTGAATGGCTAGCTGCCCTTTCACTAATGTAATCGATTAGTTTTTTTGCTAATTCGGTAGGGCTGCCAACAAAGCCACAGTATCCTGAATCAATAATAGCCTGAGGTTGACTTGGACATGCACTCAAGCTTGGATCTTGTGCCCACAATTGACTATTATTGTCTCGGATTAAATCTAAATACTGAGAGCCGTCGTTACCCATACCTGAGAATATAATATTGATAAGCTCGCTACCATGAACATCACTGGTATTTTTGAGTAATTGTCCAATTGCAGGCTTATATTCACCACACCATTCTTGATCCAATAGTATCACGCGACCTGTCGAATCACAGACAACCTGTTTATCAATAGGGACTATCAGACACTGCCCTGCCCGCAATCGCTGTGAAGAGGCAATCACTTTACAGCGCCAGTCATTATGGCGGTTAAGTATACGGGGTAACGTACCAACCATAGCCTGATTGAAGTGATGTGCCAATAAAATACATACTGGTAATGTGGCTGGTACATTATCTAAAAACTCTTTTACCGCACTAGGACCACCCATAGAGGCGCCCAAGAATACGACATAACACCAATCATTATCATTGCTCTTATAAACTGGAGCATCTGCCAATATTGGCAAGTCAAGCAATTGGGCAAACTTACGCTTCAATTTACGTTGCCATTTTGCGTATTCATGGGATTCGTTTAGATATGGAGCCTGACTGAAGCCTACCAGTACTGCTGCTGGTCTGGATGCTACAGTCGCGACTGCCACATTGTCATCATAATCACTGTCTATTAGCCAAATATCAATAGCTTCATGAGACAATGCATGTGTCTCCTGCCACTGTGCTCGTGAAACGCAGCCGACCAGCGTAAAACCAAAACCACGTACCGTATCTGAAAAAGCCATGCGCTGGCGGTGATCTTCTGCCACCACCATCACCTTAATATCGTTTTTATTTTTTTTTCGCAGCGCTAAAACACGTGCATTATCATTCATTAGTCAGGCTAGCCCCTTCACCTAGTAATTTTTGCATTTTATTAAGCAACTCTTTTTCTTGGAATGGTTTGCCCATATAATCATTTACGCCAATCTCTAGGGCACGCTCACGATGCTTTTCGCCAGTACGTGACGTTATCATAATAATTGGAATTTGTTTCAGACGACTACTATGTCTGACTTGAGTCGCCACTTCGAAGCCATCCATACGAGGCATCTCGATATCAAGCAATATCATATCTGGAGTGACGTCTTGCAGTATCTCGATCGCATCAATACCGTCTTTAGCGACTGCCACATTGAACCCTTGACGCTCCAAGAAACGTGAGGTTACTTTACGTACCGTCACGGAGTCATCGACGACTAGAATATTAGGTTTAGACTCTATGCGCCCTTTTTTGGTGTCAACAGCTTTCGTAATGTTTTTGACCAACTGCGCATTACGCATGAGAGCAATCAAATCTAAAATGAGCATCACTGAGCCATCGCCCATGATAGTAGCAGCTGAAACCCCTGGAATATTTGATAATTGTTGGCCTAGAGGTTTGACAACGACTTCTATGCGCGAGCCTGCAATCTGATCCACTTGCAAAGCAATATTCTGTCCAGTACGGTTTTTAATAATGATAAGCGGTAAGCTAGTATTGGTATTTACAACCAACTCATTTAATTTATTACCTGATAGAATCTCATTTAGATAGCGTACTCGATACTCAGTATCTTCAATATTTAGCGTGGCGTCATTTGATTGATAATAGTCATAAAGTTTCTCTGGATTAACACGAACCACACGCTCAATCTGTACCAATGGAATCGCATAGTAGCGATCTGCAGCACGAACAACCAACGCATCAGACACAGCTACCGTTAATGGTAGACGCATTGTGAAGCTCGAGCCTTTGCCAGACTCCGAAACAACAGATACTGCTCCACCTAGCTGACGAATTTCACTAATAACGACGTCCATACCAACGCCGCGTCCAGAAATCTGAGTCACTTGCTGACTAGTACTTAATCCAGCATTGAAGACATATTGCATAATATCAAGGTCTGACAAACTATCATCGTCTTCATCAATCAGACCTTGAGAGACGGCCTTACTACGTACTGCCTCAACGTCAATACCGCGGCCGTCATCTGTTAGCTTGATGATGATTTCACTACCTTCACGATTTACCTCAAGAGTAATACGTCCACTACGCTCTTTGCCTGACTTCAGACGGGTTGACGTGGTTTCAATACCATGATCAACAGCATTACGTAACATATGCTCAAGTGGTGAAGTAATTCGCTCTAGAATGGTTCTATCCATCTCGTCGTCAGCATTGATGATAGTCAAATCAACAGACTTATTAAGCTCATTAGCTGTTTGACGTACGATACGTTCAAGACGTGGTGTCAAGCGCGTAAATGGCACCATACGTGAGTTCATCAGGCCATCTTGCAGTTCAGTCTGGGTACGAGACAACTGTAATAGCAAACTCTCACTATCGCGTGTCTTTTCTAACAATGTATGGTTAATATCAACCAAATCTGAGGCCGACTCTGTCAATGACTTGGATAGCTGATTCAAGGAAGAATATTGATCCATTTCTAGAGGGTCAAAGTCTTCGTTATGAATGAGCTCATCATCTATTTGAGACAAAATCTGTGCTTCCAGCTCAGTTTCCATACGACGTAACTGATCTGCTAAACGCTGTACTGTCGTACCCATCTCTTCAATACTGTTTGTTAAACTACTGATACCCATATCAATACGAGCACGGTTAATCGCTGATTCACCAGATAGGTTAATCATATGCTCGATCAAACCACCTGAGATACGAATCATTTCATTACTACTAGTGCTCTGTTCTTCTTCGTGAGTATCTCTAAGCATAGATGGCATTTCACTGATATCTTTTGCAAGATACTGTGAGTCTTGGTTTGCTTTGGCAATTAAGACTGCTTCACGCTGCGTTTGTAAGGACTCTTTAGGTATGGTTTTTAGGCTATCAGGATTTTTGCTAAACTGCTCTAATGCCTCAATCAATAACGTCGGCGTCGGCGGATTAACCTGTTGTTGAAGAATAAATACCGCGTCAGCTAGCCAGTCATGACTTGCAATCAGCAACTCTAATGCTTTTTTGGTAGCTGGACGTCGATTACTGACAAAATCAGTGTAGACTGACTCCATCTCATGCGCCAAGTCAGCAATACCGGAGGCAGTAACCATTCGCGCCCCACCTTTTATGGTGTGCAAATCACGCTGGAGTGCTTGTAATGCTGTGGTATTACCTGTGTCTTTCAAGAACAATTGCAGATACTTATTACGACTGGTAAGCTCTTCTGCCTCTTCTAAAAATACCGCTAATATATCAGGGTCAGGCAATCCATTAGCCCACGATTGCTTAATCATGCTATCTAGACTTAGGGTACTCAATAACTCATTGTTCTTGTCAGCAATATCGTTCGCAAGGCTACTCTCTGTAGGTTCGAAATGACTTTTCGGTGCTGGTATGACTAAATTAATTGTTTCTGGTAAAGCTTTCGTTTTTTCAAGTTTTTGCAACTGCTCAATAAGTTCTGGAGTAAAGAAAGACTGTTTATGATTCACAATGTGCATTACTTGCTGCGACATTGTGTCTTGCACCATTTGCATGATTTCAAGCCACTGCGCTGTTGGTGCTCTTCGGTTTTCTACAAACGACTCATAGACACTTTCTGCTTCATGGGTCAAATCACCAATGCTACGGATACCCGCCATCCGTGCACCACCTTTAATTGTGTGCAGGTGACGCTGTAAAACCTTTAATGCATTGATATTTGTGATATCGGCACGCCATTTATTGAAACTTTCATCTAGTGCAGTATCAAGCTCTTGCGCTTCTTCTAAAAATATTTCTAACAACTCTGCATCAGTGTCAATGGTCTCAAACTGTAGTTCAGGTGCTGGAACCGCTCTAACAACGAAATCAACGTCTTCGTTATCGTCACTTTCTTGATAGATACTCTGTAGCTCATCGATGACTTGTTTATCTATTTTTAAAGATGTACTTCCAGCTAAAGCATCAAACAAGCCTATTAGTTGAGCATGACCTGCATGCAGTATTGCTTGAATATCTTTGTCTTGGGCTTTATCAAGGTTGTTACTCAAATAACGATACGCATTACCAAGCTCATCAAGGATTTTAACAAACTTTGGAAATACTTGCGCCCTCTCCATGAGAGAAGTTATTTGTGACACTTGCTGATCTACATAACCTTGGACATGCTCTATATCATTATGATTCAGTGCATCATCTAATTCCCACTCAGCATCAAGCAACGTATCAATACTACTGTCTAATAACTCTTCTATCGTCGGTTTTTCGTTTGTGATGATGGTAGTGCCATTAACCACATGTTGTTCACCAAGCATGGCTTGCAACGACGCTATATCACTTTGACTCTGTGAACCATCATTCTCTAGCAAATCATCATGCTGTTCTATATTTTGCTTATAGTTATTTAGATAGCCATTTATTAATGTGGCTGACTGAGCTAATGCTTCCAAGTGTTGAGCATTCATTCCTCTATCTTGTTGTTGCAAGAGCTCTAAGCTATGCTCGATGGTTGCGCTGACCTCACTGATAGCCGCCAAAGCACTAGATCCAGAAGCGCCGCGCAGAGTATGGAATGCGCGTACGATTTTATCTGTGATTTCTATATGGTTTTGGTCTCTATTATCTTTGACAAACTGTTCGATACAATCAAGCAGCTCTTCTGCTTCATCAATAAATATCTTACAAAATGCTTTCTCTTCCTCGGTTTGAGGGCTAAGGACAATCGTTGCCTCTGCCATTCGTTCATTGACTGAGTGAAAGGTCTGTAAGGTAGAGTCTATTGCATCACTATCATCATAAGCATCACTATCATCATAAGCATCGCTAGTCTCAACCATGACAGGCCAAGATGTCGTCTCTTCATTTATTTCATCTGTAGGACTATCTATTGATTGTGCAAACAAATCAACATAGCTGAATTCACTACTCTTCTGTTTACTATACGCATTAGCACACGCAATCCACATTGGGACAACAACTGGATAGTCTTGAGTATTATATTCAAATGCTGTTAGCATTTTAGGATAGGCCGCTAGTACATCTGTAATCAGCTGACGCATATCAGCTGAAATAACGATACTACTACCTAAAACGCGGTTAAGCATGTTTTCTATAGACCATGCCAGTTCAGCTGTATAGTTAGCGCCTACCATACGGCCCGAACCTTTTAAGGTATGAAATCCACGACGAATATCTTTTAGGCCTTCTAGGTCGGTCGGTACTTTCTGCCAGCTTTCATATAAAGGCACGATTTCTGCCAATACTTCATTGGCTTCTTCTATAAATATCTCTTTGATATCAGGGTCTGCATCGTTGGCATCAGCTGGTAGTTGATTGGTGTCTTTAATAAAAGGTGCCAGGCTCTCTGGAATAGCCAATGTAGATAGATATTCGTTGATATTGGCTTCTTTGTTATTCGAGTTAGTAATTAACGAGGTGCGGTCGTTATTAGAATCATCATCGATATCATCAATCTGTATTGGTGATTTTTCTATTTCTACATCATCTAACACAGCCGTTTTAGGTTCAAGTTCAGCTAACGTCAGTCCAGCATTGACAGGCTGCTGGCTCATCAAATTACTACTTCGTAAAATAGCGATCGCAGGATCAAAACTTGGTGGTCGCTGCGCTGAAAAATCTGCTACCAATACTGGTAGAGTTTTTGTTGTCTCAATTACTAGATTTACAACCTCATCTGTTACTGGTAATGTTTTATCCAATAAACGATTGAGCAAGTTTTCGATTGACCATGCTATCTCACTGATACTAAAAGCACCAACCATACGGCCTGAGCCTTTTAGGGTGTGAAAACCTCTGCGCACTTCGGTCAACGGTGTTAAATCTTGTGAGTCTTGCGCCCAAATAGGAAGAAAATCTTCAAGATCAGTAATAACTTCTGTCACTTCTTCGATAAAGACATCGTGTACATCTTCATCTATCTCAAAATTATCGGGCTTCACGTTTTCACGCGCCTGTTTTAGTGCATCACTTTCAGTATTATTGGACAGGCTCGAATTGTTTTGTTCAGCCACATGTTCATCATCTATATTAACGACTGGGCTGACCTCACCACTATCATCGTAACGTACAACATTTGTCGCCGCTAATTTCTGGGTGACTGCAGTCTCGTTAGTCATTTCTGGTGATGCGACATAAGTATTAAGAAGTTGTGTTGCTCTAGCCGTATGTTCGTTTGCTAAAGTGAGCAACTGTTGATCGAAAACCTGCTGTGCAAGGTAATCAAGTAACAGCTCAATAGAGGTTAAGCTCTCAGCCAACGCTTGCACCAAACTCCAACTTGGAGTGGTGATATTACGAGTAGTTAACTGTACAAATAGGCTACCTATATCGTCCACTGTATGGCGAATTTCTGGCAGTTCCATATCATCAAAGGCCTGACCAACACTGGTAAAATCAGTAGACTCTGGCAACAATCCAATATCTTGATGTTGTATATACTCGTTGAAACTTTGCTTTATCCCTTCTACTGCTATTCGCAGCTCACGTAAGCCGTCATCGGTAGGAATGGTCTCATGCTTACCTGTCAACTCTGTCTCGTGACTACTAGTCACTTCAGGCACAGTAGCGAAAGAAGTCGCATCACCAATTTTAAGTGAAATGGTCTGCTCAGTACTATAAATAGCGTTATATAGCTCTTGCAGCTTGCGCTCAATTTGCCATTGTTCCTGCGTAAAGCTTGTTTCTGATACAAGAGACTGTTTTAGATCTGTAAGGATTGATTCCACTTGAGACACATAATAAGTCCAGCCTCGGTTTCTGAGTTGTTCTTTGATATGTTGTAAAGGTACTACCAAAGTATCAGGCTCATCTAGCTTAAAGATAAGCGCCTCAAGCTGAGTTAATAATTGCGGTAAAAAACGTGGCGCTGTCGTGGTGCTCTGCAATACCTCATCTAAAATAGACTGGGTACGTTTGCTACTGTGTGTTAGATAACTCAATTCGACATAGATTGCTATGGTCAATTTTACAACGATATTTGAAGGCACTTCATTTGACTGGACACAAGATTCTATAACTTTATCAAGCTGACCTAATAATGGTGCATAACGTTCAGGAAGCGGCGTCTCGTTGTGGGCTAGGTCGCTGAGCAGTAATTTGGTCAAATACCATAGTTTTTGTAAGTCGCTATCTTGTGTTGTTTGCCATAGATACTGGCTAGCTTTTTCCAAAGTACTGAGTACTGATGGCTGATTTTTATTGGTGCTCAGTAATACTTGCACTTGCTGACGCCATACGAGTAACAACTGCTGACACTGTTCGCTCGTTAGGTTAGTATTTGCTTGATGTGACGGAACAGCCGCTCCAATACTATTGATGATATTTTCGTAATTAGCATGATCATCTACGTACTCACACTGAATATCACTAACGTTGATAAGGGCTTCAGTTTCTATTCCTCGTTGAGACAAGACTTGGGCCAGCTCATCAACTGCCCTACTTATTAGCTTTATATGATAGATGCCTGTACGCGCATACTGATTAATCTCACGTTTTAACAATTGATGAGAGAATCGACCTATACGGCGCTCTTCAGTAGAAAACTCATCATAACCTTCTACTTCTGCAAGTTGACTTAACTTACTAGCAATACTTGCTAGCAACGGCAGGTTGAGCATGGTGAGCGCACCACTAATCTGATGATAACTTGATGTTAGCTGCTCATAATCGATGCTAGATTCACCTAATTGCCAACCGTCAGTTACCTGTGATAACTGCTGATTGAATAATGGTAGCAACCACTCAAACGTCACTATGTCATTGGGCTGGTTTTTCATAGGTTTATCCTAACTCTTCTATGCACTAATTTAGGCACTAATTTTTTGCCACACATTAACCTGTGGGTGCGCAATACGGCGCATATTTGAAGGACGCCAGAACAACGCCTCACCTGGAGCCAATATAATATATCCCTCTAACGCACACTGCTCTGATAACCGTGCCAAAATATCACGCTGATCAAACTTTCTAAAATATAGCAGCATGTTTTGGCAAATAATAACGTGCTGAAGGTGCGTAGTGGGTAGTTCTTTTTCCAAAATGTTATGTACAGCAAAATTGACATGTGGCTGCAAGACAGGTGCTATTTGCCAATTATCTTGCATCTTATTAGCCATTTCTGACACGGCAGCGTTTAATCTGCTTAACGTGCCTTTAGCTGGCTGGAGCTGAATAAATGGTTGACACGATTGCGGAATCAAGGACTGCTGCCTGTTATCGTACTGTCCTAACCGTGCGCTTTTAATAGCCTCTTCGCTGACATCTGTCCCTAATATTGTATAGTCTCGACAGTGCTGTGCTGCTAAGCTCATAGCCAATGACCAAGCTTCTTGTCCACTTGCGCAACCAACACTCCAAATACGAAACAAACTATCAACTTTGTCCGCTTTATGATGCTGCAAGGCATAATCTACGATAAAGTCGATAGAGGGTTTATGTCGAAAAAAACGACTCTCATGAATGAGCACTTTATCTAATACTTGCTGACGCAACTCATCATTTTCTGATAATCGATACCATAATTGTTGAACGCTCAATCCGTTTGATAATGCTGTACAGTCGACTGCATTAGCCAACCACTGCAGTTGTATATCTGGCAGCACAAATCCAGTCTCTTGCTCTATGTACCTTTGCCATCGATGTACATCTAAACTATCAACTTTCATCAAAATGTTACCTAACATCAGCTTAGCTATAGTAAGTAGATAATTCAACTCACTAATATTATCTGAGCTAAATATACCACCTACTATAAATACAGCTTCTTCGATCACTCTCACGACAGCAACTTTGTTACATATAAAAAATCATACATGCTGCCAGTCTGGTTCGAAAATAGTAGCTACTTATTAAACACTTTCTCTTAACTCACTGTCAGCATCCAACGCGTCATAATCTAATAGTTCATCATCGTTCGTCACTTTAAAACCAGTTACCGATTCTTGAAGGGCTGCTGCCATTTCACTTAGCTCACCAATAGAACGGGCCGTTGCCATCGTTCCAGAAGAAGTTTGTGAGGTAATATCTTGAATGATATTCATGGTATGAGAGATGTGACCCGCGGACTCAGCCTGCTGTAATGCAGCGTTTGAGATGTTTTGGATCAAGTCGGCTAAGGTGTTAGAAACGCTCTGTACTTCTTCTAGTGCTTCACCTGCATCTTTTGCCAAGCGTGCCCCGCGTACAACTTCAGAAGTTGTTGACTCCATTGACATAACCGCTTCGTTGGTATCGGTCTGAATAGTCTTTACCAATGTTTCAATCTGCTTAGTAGCATTCGCTGAGCGCTCAGCCAGACGCTGAACCTCATCAGCAACAACCGCAAAACCTCGACCTGCTTCCCCTGCCATCGATGCCTGAATAGCGGCGTTCAATGCCAAAACGTTAGTTTGGTCAGCAATATCGTTAATCAGTCCAACGATATCACCAATCTCTTGCGAAGACTCCCCAAGGCGTTTGATACGTTTTGATGTTTCTTGAATCTGATCACGAATAACGTTCATACCTTCAATAGAACGTTGTACAACTTCTGCTCCATTGTGAGAGATAGCAACTGAACGCTGGGCAACCGTTGCAGATTCTGCAGCGTTGTTCGAGACCTGATCAATTGAAACTGTCATCTCATTAATAGCCGCTGATACACCAGCAATTTCTTGTGCTTGGTGTTCAGAAGCTTCGGCTAATTCAACAGCATTCATCTGCGTTTGATCTGAAGATTGCGATACTCGGTCAGCAGTACTGTTAATAACAAGTACCAACTGTCTTAATTGGTCAATTGCGAAGTTGACTGAGTCAGCAATAGCCCCTGTAAAATCTTCTGATACAGTCGCATTGACAGTCAAGTCACCCTCTGCCAAATCACCCAACTCATCAAGTAGACGTAAAATAGCGATCTGGTTACGTTCGTTTTCTTCTTGAATTTGACGAGCTCGCTCGGATTCGGCCTCTGCTTCTTGACGGCGACGCAAGGTTTCTTTTTCAATAAGCAATCGCTCTGATCCACCACGTTGTTTCAGTAGCTGATACAAGGCAAACAGGATTCCTAATGCTCCGATTGCAAATATAGCTGCCGGTAAAACAACCGATTGGTTAAAACTATCAAAATATTGACTTACCAATGATAGCGAGTTAACTAGCCAAATCAGACAAGCCAAACTTAATAGAACGAAAAACCCTAATAAAAGCTTCCAAGTATTATCAGCATTTTTGCCATCTACAGGTTTTTTTATAACATCACTCATCTTGCGTCTTCCTTTCAAACAGTCATCAAAGTCTAATCGTGGCTGACTTTGACAATCTTATTGTTATCTAAACAATGATTAGCAAAGCCTGTATAATTGCTGAATTTCTGGCATCAAACTTTATTATGCCAGTCGCTATTATTCTGTCATTACTCGACAGGCAGGTGTCGTATAGTTAATAGCTATATCGCAGCATCTGAATACTGAGGGTCCTGCGCGAGCAGGCTTGGCATAAACACATACCAATCTTGCTCGTTTTTAAAAAACTTACCGTGGTTGTAAGGCGCAAATGGTGACTCTGGGTCAATGGCCTCTGGACGATATTGTTCTTGCGTGAACTGTTCGATGCCAAGCACTTGATCGACTAATAGTCCTGAAAAATTATTATCATAATCAATGACAATAACTTTTCGTTGGCTCATTTGTGTTACACGACTTGGTACTTGCAACAAATGTGACAAATCTGTTAAAGGCAACAGTCGCCCTCGAACATTAGCAATACCTAGCATCCATGGCTTTACTAGAGGTAGGCTAGTGTACTCTGGCATAGACAACACCTCTGATACCTGACCCATAGGGGCAACCAATCGCTGTCCACCGACTTCAAATACCACACCTTGCCAATCAAACTCTTGACCACCGCGGCGACCACTTTTGCGCGCACGTGCCAAATCTGCTAAACGCAGAAGCTCGATAAATCCTCTAGAAGCCACAAATTACTCCATCACTTTACGAATCATATTGACCAACCCACTTTCATCAACTGGTTTGTTCATATATTCTTTGGCACCTTGGCGCTTGCCCCACACTCTATCTGTTTCTTGGTTTTTGGTACTAATCATAATGATAGGAATGTGCGCAGTGGTTTTACCGCGTGTAATCTTACGTGTGGCCTGAAAACCATTCATTTCAGGCATTACCACATCCATTAAAATCACATCTGGTAGATGTTCAGCTGCCATTTGGCAGCCTTGCTCACCATTGGACGCTTCCAACACTTGAAAGTTGTTTTTGGCAAGCATATCGCGAAATTTCGCCATTTCTGATGGCGAGTCGTCAATGACTAAAACAGTAGTCATAGCAAATTCCTTTATGTTCTAAAATATCTATGAAAATATATTTATATATGGTTCAGATAAAATGAATAAAAATGTTACGGATAAATCTATTGGTAACAATTTTTCAATCGTGATCATTCTGTATTGAATAATCTGGTGCGATAATATCAACCACTAACTTTAAGTCTATATTTATTCGATTAACGGTACTGATTGATAGCATCAAAAAGCTCATCTTTGCTAAATGGCTTAGTCAGATATTCATCAGAGCCCACAATACGACCACGTGCCTTGTCAAATAGGCCATCTTTAGATGACAACATGATCACAGGCGTGTTCGCATAATCAGGGTTGTTTTTTATCAACGCACAGGTCTGATAACCATCTAAACGTGGCATCATAATGTCGACAAAAATAATATCTGGATTGTTATCTACAATCTTGGCTAATGCATCAAAACCATCTATAGCGGTCACTACTTCACAGCCCACTTTTTGTAATAAAGTCTCTGCCGTACGGCGGATGGTTTTTGAGTCATCAATTACCATTACTTTTAAACCATTAAAATCATTTTCCATTCTCATTATCCTATAAAACGACTATTTGTTCGTAACGCTATCTAGCAATACAAAATTTTCTTGGCTATTTTAGCTTTTATATCATTCATTGTCAGATCGATATAATTGTCTACGCTTGCATTGTTTACGTTGAAATTTTTGTTGATAGCGACTCTTTGCAGATTGATATTTATTAACCAATTGCGGTTTCAACATAGCGTACTATACGCATTTTGTAGTTATTAGTCTCATGGAATCTAACGTTATTTGAATACTCTTAATTGGCTGACTTACCCTTCAAATATATAATGAAATAATACATATATGATATTTATTCAAATCTTGCTAAGACTACTGCAAATATATTAGTTTTCATATAAAGGGGAGCCTAGTTCGAAAAAAGAAGCTCTTCTTATGCTTGCCTATTGTATGTATTCAATAGAAACCTTACTGGATAATTTTCATTTGTAATAAAAGTGTATCAATATATTTTATAGTGTTTGTTTTAGCATAGCTATTATTTCTTTTCCAGTGAATAACAAAACTATATCCAAACTCATCGGTATTACAAACAGCTGTACTTATTATCTAAAAGCATAATTTTAATTTTTTTATGTCTCAATAGTCAGTTCTCTCGAGGTTAGCAAATGTCTTACTGTCATTTCACCGCGCTGCAATTCACTATATAATGATATGACGACTACAATGGTGACTGCTATGACAGCTTCTCGATATTTAAGAAAAAACCTCTACTTATTCAGCGTGCTATTTGTTGCTGCCTGTCAGCCGTCACCTGTAAATGAATCAGTAATTACGGATGCTAAAGAAGAGAATGCTAACACGCCGCTTACTATCACAAGTGACAGCGTCACAATGACGCCAGAACATATACTAAGTATTAAAACTTCAAGATATCAACCAAGCCTTGGATTACAAGGTAATATCGAACCTATCCAGCAGACCACATTTGTTGCGGTACATCCAATTACGATAGAAGAGACATTGGTTAGTGAAGGTCAGTGGGTAGAAAAAGGGAGCCCATTAGTTACTTTTAGGCGTGTGGGTACTGCTAGTAAAGTTGAAGACTTGAAAAAATCTACGCAAGAGGCTTTAGAATCAGAGGGTGCTAATCAAATCAACTCAGAAAATCCGCAAAATCCCGATGCCAAGTCCCCTGCTCTATCTGCACAAGCTGCGCCAAATGCAGATATTGCGGTTGTTAGAAAGACTGACAACGTTAATGACAAAGCGTCAGAATCAAACTCTACGATAGATACGGATAGCAAGGACCCTATTAATCAGAATGTAGATGTCAATACCGTTAAACAGGATGCACAGTATAATTTGATTACCATTCATGCTAGCTTCTCAGGTCGAGTAGAGAGCTTATCCGCTATTGCAGGACGAAAGTTAGATGCTCGCGACTCCCTAATGCAAATAAGTGATGAGACCAAACTACATTTTATGTCCACTCTTCCTATACAGGCAAAACCGCAGCTTTCAGTAGGTCAAACCGTTAACTTTACTGTAGAAGGTCTCTCGGATAAATTTACAGGACAAGTCAGCAAGCTGGTTTCGACCAGTCAGCCTAAAAAGCTCTTGGTCTATGTTAATGTTATCGACAACGAGGCTAGTCGCGATAAATTAAAGCCAAATATGAAAGTCACAGGGCGCGTCAATTATGGTCAAATAGATGTAGGTACTATCGTACCTGAGCGCGCGCTACATGATGTTGATCTGACAGAACTACAAACACCTCCTTATATGCCACTTCAACCATTGACTGCAAATGTTTGGATAATTGGGCAAGATCAACGTTTGACACGCCAACCTATCGAGGTAGTCGAGTACAATCCTACCACGCAGCAGTATTTGATAGCAGGTGTGAGCAATGATAGCTTGATTTGTTTAGCTGACTTACCTATTGATTCTAAAGGAAAAAAGGTAATCGTGTCATAATAGCTTATGTTGACAGTTACATTGCGTAGAAACATTAACAAAGCTTCTCTTGTTTTGTAACAGCAAAATTAGGCAATATAGACCTATTGTATATAGCACTAACCGAGTATTAAGATACTAGTTATATCTAATTATGCGCTATTCTGTATATTTGAAAATGTAGAGGCTCAACAGTTTAATTATTTGTCATTACCGAAAACGTTATACTTTTTATAGACCATAACAACAATTAAAGGAAATCCTATGAGTAAGCAGATCTTATTGATTGAAGACGATCCAGATTTAGCTGAGCTGATCAGCGACTATTTGACCATGAATTATTACGATGTACATCATGCTGGCCTTGGTCAAGAAGGCCTTGATTTATTGGATACAAAAGATCGCGATATCGACTTAGTTGTGTTGGATCTTATGCTACCTGATATGGACGGTATGCAAGTATGTCAAAAGATTCGTGGTAACAAAAACATGACCAACAAAGTACCTATCATCATGCTGACCGCAAAAGGTGATACAACTGATCGCGTGTTGGGTCTAGAAATGGGTGCTGATGACTATATTGCCAAGCCTTTTGAGCCACGTGAGCTTCTAGCACGTATTCGTGCTGTTATCCGTCGTCACGAGCAACCAAATCAAGCCGACAGTCAATCAGACAGCCTAACTTTCGGCCGTCTAAGCGTGTTTCCTGATAGTCATGAAGTCACTATCGATGATCAACCGGTACGTTTAACCACGCATCAATTTCAGTTGTTACACTACTTTGCCACTCATTCTGGCAAGGTTTTGAATCGTGAGCAACTATGGCAAGCAATGCCAAATGATGACAGCTCAGACAACATTGACCGTGCGATTGATGTACATATTTCACGTCTACGTGCTTTGATTGAGGATAATCCACGCCAACCAAAACGCATCATTACCGTACGCGGCGTCGGCTATCAGTTTGCTACTGATCAGGTCTAATCGTAAAGGATACCTAGTTAGCTGGCTCATAGTGTAAACTTTATACTATGGGTCGATACAAGCGCTTAATAATAGAGATCGTTTAATGCAGCAATTGGGTTTTCGTTCCGTATTTGCCAAACTATTTGCCAGCGTTATGCTGGCACTTACTTTATTCGCTGTGGCAATGGTTCTGTTGACCCAACTCGTTCATGACAAAGATGCAGGCATTCGATCAGAGATATTAGCGACACAAATCTTAGGGCAAATCGATCCATTTTTACATGAATTAAATATCTCTATCAGTAAAGACAATCGTTTACAGTCGCGCTTTATGCTGGCTGTTGTTAAAAAAAGCTTCGATATTTTCGATGAATCATTACAAGCAAAAATGGGGTTGTATGACAGTGAAGGTCGACTGCTCATGCAAACTGACAACAGCGATCTACCCTTAGAACTTCCCCCTACACCATCTTTGTTTTCGCGTGTTTTCCCGTCGCTTGCCGATACATCACCTACCAAACAAGCTCAAGTATATAGCAGTACAGGTTATACATTGCTGTACGAGTCACGTTTGACGCCCAAAAAGCCTGTCTTATCTGCGGCACTGAACTTGTTCACTGGTACCTTGCTACTCTTGTTCATTATGGCAGGTGTGCTGTGGCTGATTGCACGGACGATGACATGGCGTATTGACCATTTAAGTCAGCAAATGACTCAATTGGGTGACGGGGATTTTACTGTCCGAGTGAATGCGCGGGGTAATGATGAAATCGCCGCACTAGCACGTGGATTCAATCAGGCAGCACAAAAAATTGAGCATTTAATTGATGCCAATAATTTGCTACTAGCACATGCCTCTCATGAGCTGCGTACACCTATTACGCGCATTCGTCTGCAGATTGAGATGATGGATATGCTAGCTGGTTCGCTGCCAACTGATACTAAAGCAAAATTTGACAAACGTGCACAAGCTATCAATCGCGACTTATCAGGCCTTAACGACTTAGTAGAAAGCATATTGTTGGTTAGCAGGTTGGATGCGGGTCATGCCTTACAGCAAGTTGAAACCTTAGATCTATATGATTTAGTAAACCAAGAACGTCAGCATTATCCTGAAGCCACGTTGATTGGTGAACATATTGTGATAGATGGTCAGTCATCAATGCTGACTCATTTAATCCGTAATTTACTCAATAATGCGATGCTACATGGCGTGCCACCTGTGACTGTACTACTATATGGTGTTCAGAGCTTAGAAGAAGCTGGAACTGTGCCTGACTATTTACTACAAACAGTGCTGTGCAGTAGTTTTGTCGATTACAACTGTTTAGACTTCGACGATTATGAAGAAAACACTGATGCCAAGGTAGTTGAGCACCAAGCTGCTAGAAGCGACGTGACGAGGTCAACTGATAAAAACAACACAGCAACGACCGACTCTACAGTAAAGCTACCGACACCGACTATCTATAGAAACGGTGAAGACATAGCTGCCAACAATGAAAATAACGAGAGCAATGATGATGCCAGTATTGATAGCGGTCTTGCAGATGGAAGCACAATAGACAGTAGCAACCCCTCACCTACTACTATTGAGTCATCACTACTTGCTGATTATTATCGCTTTACCAGCGAGTTGACCGACAAAATCAAGAAAGTTGTTTGGAGGGCTGTTCCAGATTCCACTGAACTTACTGACGACACTGATAATACTAACAACTCTAGCTTAACTGAAGTAGCGTCAAAAAATTCTACAAACAACATAGATAGCGATAGTGCTGACACTATTAAGAATGGTGATGTTGAAAAGTCCGATCAACCTATTACTGATACAACCATAAAAAATAACAGCTCAAGCAATACAAGAGTTGACGGTAAATCTAACAGCTCAAATGACGAGAAAACAGACACTGTAGTGCGTAAAGAGGGCTTGTTTGCTAAGCATATGAAAAAAGCGAAAACTGAGCCTGAACGTCCTTTACCAAAATATGTTGTACTAGCCGTGATCGACGAAGGTACCGGTATCCCTGAAGGCAAACGAGAAGAAGTCTTTAGCCCTTTTGTACGTTTACAGCAGAAAAATAAAGGCTCCGGATTAGGGTTATCCTTAGTCTCACAAATTGTTACCGCACATCAAGGACGCATTATTACAGATACGCTAAATGGTCATACTAGATTCTTAGTGACCATCCCAGTTCATCACGACCCTCATTACAACTATCACGAGTAACTAACTCCCATCCTTATACAGATAGCTATTGCGCTATCGCTCTCATATTTACCATTTTAACTGCTTATGATTAATAGCTATTAATCATAAGCAGTACACGGATGTGCATATCCAAAGTATCTGATAATATGCTATATTACCGCCCCTTATTATACGGTTATTGACTGTTGTCACTTTAACGAGCTTCTTAAATATTGAAAGAGGCCTGATGACGTAATTCTAACCATTAAAAAATTTATTAAATTTTGAGCCCTCCATGAATGACATGATTGTCTTAAACGATGTGACCAAAAGTTTTTTAAGCGACCGATCAATCAAAGACAAAGACGGCAAACCACATTGGTTTACCGCTGTTGAGCCGACATCTCTAACTATCAAACAAGGCGAAATCTTTGGTTTAATGGGTTATTCAGGCGCAGGTAAATCTACCTTATTGCGCCTAATTAATATGCTTGAGCGTCCAGATTCGGGTCAAGTCGTGATAGATGGTACTGACCTAACCATGCTGTCTGCCAGTGACCTGCGTATTGCCCGTCATAATATCGGTATGATTTTTCAGCAATTTAATTTGATGTCTAATCAAACTGTTTTTGATAACGTGGCATTTAACTTGAAAGTCTCTGGTTATCCAAGTCGCGACATTCATAAACGTGTCATGGATTGTCTTGCGATTGTTGATCTGACCGATCGTGCTGGTCATTATCCTGCACAGTTATCAGGTGGGCAAAAACAGCGTGTAGGTATTGCTCGCGCGATTGCTCCTAGTCCAAAAGTGTTGTTAGCCGATGAGCCAACCAGTGCACTTGATCCTGCAACGACCCGCAGCTTGCTAACTTGTCTGCGCGATATCAATGAGCAACTTGGCGTGACTATCGTTATTGTGACCCATGAGATGAGTGTTATTCGTAGACTTTGTGATCGCGCAGCGTTATTGCATCAAGGACAACTGTTAGAAGTTGCGGATGTGCGAGATGGTCTGATTCAAGCAACCACCCCGATTGGTAAAGGCCTAGTCGTCGAGGACTAATGAGGCAGGAGAAATAGATATGTTAACTGGTACTGAATTATCCGCCTCTATAGACAAGCTACTTGTGTTACGCAAAGAGATCGTGAGCGCGTTTGTTGATACGTTTGTGATGCTCGGTATTTCAACCACGGTAGCCATCGTCATCGGTGGGCTGTTTGGCGTATTTTTGTTTTTGTCTAGCGATCGACAGTTTTTGCAAAACAAGACACTGTACGCTGTGCTTGGCGGTATTACCAACTTTATGCGTGCTTTCCCTTTTGTGATTTTGATGATTGCGATGAGCCCATTTACCAAAGCCATCGTTGGTACAGGTATTGGACCGATCGCGGCATCACTCGTACTTGCTATCGCTGGTTCGTTTTATTTTGCACGTTTGGTCGAGCAAAATCTGCGTGAAGTACCGCGCGGTATTATCGAAGCAACAGAGTCAATGGGTGCACGACCTTTTACCATTATTAAAGTATTACTCAATGAAGCTCGCTCAGGTTTGGTATTGTCAGTCACTATTCTTTGTATCAGTTTGCTCTCTTATTCAGCAGCCGCTGGTATGATTGGTGGCGGCGGTTTGGGCGATTTAGCTATTCGTTATGGCTACTACCGCTATCAAACCGAGGTAATGATTTTTATCGTGATTGTCCTATCCCTCATGGTCATCTCGATTCAAGCCTCTGGTAACTGGCTCGCCAATCGTTTAGACAAACGTTAAACCGCTTTAGAGAATACTTGACTTTACGAGCGACTAGGTTTATTTTTGGCAATACCTAACCCTTATCTCAGCTCTTATACAAAAGCAGCATTGCTATTTATAATGTTGCTTTTTTAATGTTCAGACGATAAACGTTTTACTCAATCCCATTCATTATTAAGGACATATTATGAAATTAACAGATATCAGCCGTCAGTTAGCCAGCGCATTTGCTGCTGTTGGTGTATCAGGTCTAGTCTTAGTTGGTTGCAGCAATTCATCAGCGCCAGAAGCATCTCAAGAGCCAGTAACTGAAGGTGCAACTGCAGAAACTGCCGCTAGCGATATCGATCCTGATCATACCAAAATCGTTATCGGTACGACTGAAGGTGATTTTGCTGATATGGTACGTAACCAAGTAAAAGGTACGCTTGAAGATCAAGGTTATGAGGTTGAGTTGATTGCTTTTACTGACTATGTCCGCCCTAACCTTGCATTGGCTGAAGGCGATTTGGATATCAATATTTTCCAGCATAAGCCTTATCTTGATACCTTCAAAAAAGAAAACAACCTTGATTTGGTTGAAGTATTCCAAGTACCAACTGCACCACTTGGCATCTACTCAGGTAAAAAGACTAGCCTTGACGCTGCATTCAAAGGTATGAGTGTTTCTGCACCAAACGATCCAAGTAACTTTGCTCGTGCTTTGGTTATGATGGATGATCTTGGCTGGATTAAGCTAAAAGACGACATCGATCCATTGAACGCATCAAAAGCGGATATTGCTGACAACAGCAAGTATGATATCGAAATCGTTGAACTAGAAGCGGCTCAATTGCCACGCGCGCGTGATGAAGTTGACTTCGCAGTAATTAACGGTAACTATGCTACCGACTCTGGTATCGAGTTGACCGAAGCGTTGTTCCAAGAGCCAAGCTTTGCTTACGTAAACTGGTCAGCAATCAAATCTGCTGACACTGGTAAGAAATGGGTTGAAGATGTAACTAACGCTTATAACTCAGAATCTTTCAAAAAATACGCTCATGAAACGTTCCCTGGCTACAAGTACCCAAAAATCTGGGGTACTGATCATAGCGCACACATGGAGACTGCTGCTGAAACTGAAAGTGTTGACGCTTCAGAAACTACAGAAGCAGCTGCTCAGTAAGACTTTAGGTCAAAAATACCTAGTTTTAAGGTGTGATGATTAATATAAATGCCCATTACTTGACAGTGATGGGCGTTTTTTTGGCTTTGATTTTAGGAGTATAGCCTTCTAGATAGTCAATAGAACGCTTACTAACTATCAAATGACTAATAAAAATCACGTTACAGCCTGTTTGCCCTTTGTAGGAAACCGTCACTCACTCTTCCACTTATCTTTTGTTTTTCTTATAGTGAGCAAGCTTAATAGTGAATTGTTAGCTAAGTCTGACTATTCATGACATTTAAGAGTGATGAAAATTATAAGATACAAAAAATAAGGATAATAATATGAGTGCTAAAAACTATAATATTCGTACTGCTGGACAAGCAAATATTCCAATACTAGGTCTAGGTACTTGGCAGTCAACTGGACAAGATTGTGTGGACGTAGTCAAAAAAGCATTAGAGATGGGTTATGAGCATATCGATACTGCTCAAGCTTATGATAACGAAAAAGAAGTTGGCGAAGGCATCAGACAATCAGGCGTCGCTCGTGACAAGTTCTTTTTGACTACCAAGATTTTCCCAGATGATATGAAGTTTGAGCCAGAAAAATTGGTCGCAGCAGCGAAACGTTCTTTGGAAAATTTGGGTACAGATTATGTTGATCTGTTGCTACTACACTGGCCTGATGATCGCGTACCATTATCTGAAACCATTCCTGCGTTGTGTGAACTTCAAAAACAAGGTTTGACTCGTCATATTGGTGTCTCAAACTTCAATATCGCTAACATTATTGAGGCCAAAAAATATGCTGATGTACCTATCGTCGTTAACCAAGTAGAGTTTCATCCATTTATCAAGCAAAATACGTTACAGACATTTTTGAATAATCATCATATTCTGCTAGAAGCATACTCACCATTAGCGCGTGGCGATGTGTTCGATAATGAAGTGATCAAAGAGATTGCAGACAAACACGACGTAACACCAGCACAAATCTCACTAGCATGGATCTTATCAGACAAGCATCGTGTGGCTATTCCAAAGACATCTAACCCTGACCATCTGCAAGGTAATCTAGATGCTACTAAGGTCGAGCTAACTGCAGATGAGTTAGAGAAAATCGGTAATTTAGCAAGCTCTGATGGTCGTAAAATTGAGCATCCTGACTATAGCCCAGTATGGGATGACTAATAGAATTAACAAATAGTTAATCACATTTCAATAAAAAGCCACCGATAATCGGTGGCTTTTTTATATGGTAGGAAAACTCATAATATTTATTGTTGTAGCGTTTCAGTCTCATGAACTTTTTCGGCAGGACTGTACTGTTCAGAAGACGGTACCGCTCCGCTGCGATTGTTTTCTTTCATCGATTTGGCGACTTCAGGTGGCATATAGTTTTCGTCATGCTTAGCCAACACTTCACCTGCGACAAAAGTATCGCCCTGCATTTTACCCGTAGCAACGACGCCTGAGTTTTCAGCAAATAAGTCTGGCAGAATACCTTGATATGTCACTGGCACTGTTGATTGAAAATCAGTAATCGCAAATTCAACATTTAATGGATTATCTGCTGCACGCTGCACACTACCTGAGACCACCATACCACCAGCACGAATACGCTTGTCTTGAGGCGCTTCACCTTGGGCAATAGCGGTTGCATCAAAGTAGTAGTCAGTTTGCTGCCCGATGGCATAGATAACCAACATTACTGCTACTGCCGCACCTGCCAGCGTAAACATAACCCACGTCAGTTTTTTCCGACGAACTGCATTCATACCACTACCCCATTAATGAGTCACTGTTTTATAAACCATAATCCATTTATAAAACAGAAAATTTTGAAGAAACTACCATTAGAAAAACGTTCTAAAAATGTCTTTCTAATCGTACTCTTCTAATCGCTATATAGTAGCATCTTTCAGACGACCCAATAAGCACCATCGCTACCTGCAAAGTCATATTTTTGTCGGGATAAGGATACAGTTTCTTACGCTAAAACTATGATATTAAGATGATTTTTCATTTAGCTTGTTTGGTCACAGGTATTGAGGTTTTAGTGGTTCGCTGTGCTTGACGCGCTTGCTGGATAGTCAGCTGTTTAATGAGTGACTGTCGTTGTTTGCGGCTATAGATAATAAACGCCAACATCACGCCGATCGTTATCGCCCAGCACGACCACACAAAAACCCCATGCTTACCCATGGCGATGAATTCAGATACGCTATAAAAGTAAGGCTGCATAGTATTTTCCTAGCCGTTATTTGAGTTGACCACGAATGTATTCTTTAACCCACGCTTTGCCTTGATCACGGTATAGAATTAGCGTGTTAGTGCGATAAATTGCTAATGTCGCAACCAGTAAATAGCTACCGATAATCATCAGTAGCAAAGGCATCCACATATCTGCCGACATCTTCGGTGCTGCGGTCAAACTAAAGGTTGCGCCTTGGTGCAACGTATTCCACCACTCTACTGAGTACTTGATAATAGGCAGATTCACTGCACCCACGATAGACAAAATAGCAGCCGCTTTACCACGATTGGCCGTATGTTCAAAGGCAGCAAACAGTGCCATCACGCCCGCGTATAGAAACGCCAATATCAGCATTGACGTAAGGCGTGCGTCCCATACCCAGTAAGTACCCCATGTTGGCTTTGCCCAAATGGAACCTGTAAGCAAACTGATGACACATAGTAAAAACCCCATCGGGGCAAGTGCCTGCGCGACCAAACTGGCCGTCTTGATCTTCCATACCAAATAAATCACCCCTAAGACGGCAAGGGCAAAATAGATAGAAATGGCAATACTAGCCGCTGGAACATGGATAAAGATAATGCGATAGCTATTGCCCTGAAGATAATCAGGCGGCGCAAAAGCAAGGCCCCATACGCTACCAATGAGCAGACAAAGACTGGCCAATATCGCTAACCACTTAACCCAAGGGCTAAAGATACGAAAAAACTGCTTGGTACCCACAGTGGTCAAGAAACCCTGCCAAATGCGCTGCCATAAGCTAGGGGATGAGACGTTATTCAGGTTGGGCATGGGAAGAAACCTATTACACAGCTTACTGGCGATAAATAATGCGGTCTACACAAGCACCACGATCAACTCACCTGCTGGCGTTAAACACTGGATAGAATCTACAAAGAGCTGTTTACGTATTCAATTGACTATTATAGCAAAATTGCCAGTTTTCACCACGATGATAATACACAAGGTTTAGATGGCTAAGTTTAGATAATCGAATCTTGATAACTGGACTTTAGGATTACAGCAAGCAAATTACTTAATTCAGCCATGACATCTTTAAAGTGGTAGCAATCACCCAAGGCATGACCAAGACAGAAACAATACTTCCTGCTAGTAATAAGGCTAAAATAGGTAAACCATTAAGCCCAGAAACAAATAAATCAACCGCACCCGTAGCAAAAATTAATACTGGCAACTGCATCGGTAAAGCAATCAACGGAACCAATACCGCCCCATTCTTTAACGATAGCGTCAAGCTACTTGCGACTGCAGATAGCATTAGAAGCATTGGACTACCTGTCACGATAGAGGCCATCAATATCCATGCTTCAAACCAACTGAGCTGAAACAACGGCACGGCAAGCAAGCTAAGGACAGCCACAATACCACTACTAAAAACCCAATGAATGACCAGTCTAATCAGCACCCATAATGGTAGTGACGCTTTAGCCACGACCAATTGCGCCAGCGTACCATTATCAAGCGCAGGTTTGAATAATCCATCAACGCCCATTACCAGTGACAGCAACGCAGCAATCCACACTGCTGATACGCCCAGACGCTGCAATAGCGCAGGCTCACTACCGACTGCTAGCGGAAACAAAGTAATAATCACTAAGAACAGAACCAATGGATACAACCATTGCACCGCTCCTTGCTGCTTAACTTGCCATTCGCGACGCCAGAGCTGCATAAACCCAATACTGCGAGGTACTGCAACAATAGCATTTGGTTTTTCATTCATAGCGGCTACTGATCCTACTTGTATTGGACTGTCTGTCATTATTTGTCCTTGCACATATACTGATGGTACTGATAGCAATCAAACTTATACCATGTAATCTGACAAATCGAGCACTTGATTGGCAACACCGACTGCCTGATGACTGGTCATTAGTATCGACCCTCCAGCCTGTGTAAACTCGCATAACCGCTCTTCCATACGTGCCACCATATCGACATCTAACGCCGTGAAAGGCTCATCAAGTAACCAGATTGGTGTCACATCAGGAGTTAGTAGGTACAATCGCGCCAGTGTAATACGCCGCGTTTGACCAGCAGACAGATGGCTTGAGCTAATCGTTTCAAACCCTTGTAGCCCAACCCATGTGAGTGCGTCATCAATATCGGTAGCGCTTGGCGTGATACCATATAAATTCAGTAGAAATGTCAGGTTTTGCGCCACTGTCAGATTCGGATGAATACCCAACTGGTGCGAGACATATAACGGCTGAACTGGCAAACTCGACTGTCCTTGATAAGCAACCTCACCTGACAAAACAGGCAGTAGTCCTGCTAGTTGCATCAGCAGTGTGGTTTTTCCTGTCCCATTTGCCCCGATTAGATGGCAAATACTACCGGCAGATAGCTGCAACGCAACTCCTTCGCATAGCGGTATCTCACCGCGCTGAACCGTCAGCTCATCAAGCGCAAGTAAAGGCGTATCCAAAACCGTCATCAAAACCTCTGGCTATTTATCAAGCAACAGTCAATATTCATCACAAACAAAGGCAATGTTCGTGGCATAATACCCTATGCTCGCTACAAACACACAGTATAACAAATTGTCGATTACTCTGACTTCAAAAAGTACGACCTCAAAAAATACAACTTTAAAATATGATTTCAAAACCTATGCCGACTTCACTAGATAGCCAAAAACCTAATACTGCTGCAGAAACTAAAAATGACAACGCAGACACTAATTTGTCAAAAGAACAGCCTGTCAGCCGTTTGACAGTAGATAGCTTGATCGATGCTCAAGTTAACTTTATACAGCAGTGGCTACACAATCAAGCTGAGCCACTAGTGATGGAGGCTTGGCAATGGTTTGGTGCACAGCCTTTAAGTAAATATATCACCTGTGACCATTTACAGCAGCTGGTGAAAGACTGGCTGTTAAGTCAGCCAATGACTGAAGTAATGCGTACTGATATCCGTGATATTTTGCACACTATTATTTATCATCCAGTCAATGACAACGTACCTTTGTCTGAACTGGTCGACGATACTCAAGTTGAAACTTTGGCCAACTATGTCGGCAGCCATGAGCAGCAGCGTAACATACTGATTCATACGCTGGTCGGTAACGAAACCTTTGCAGATTTATTGACCCAAACACTCTATCACGCTATCAATGATTTTATGGAAAGTACGCTTGATAAAGCAGGTGGCGTTGGTAAATTGATGAAGCTTGGTCGTAGCTCTTTTGAAAAGGCGACCAACAGAAACCTTGATGAAAAACTGCAAACGTACCTGCATCGCAATATCAAAGATTTGACGCGCAAAGCTGAAGCTAATGCACAAGAGCACCTATCCAACGAAGAAGTTGCACGCTTGATGGTCATGGGCTGGGATCGTATCAAAGACCAACCGATCAGTGAACTACAAACTTACTTAAGCGATGAGCCTGGCAACAGTAGCATTGACCATATCGAAGCCAGTATCCAGCAAAGCTACAACCGTCTGCGACTGTCACCGTATCTGCATAGCTTAGTATCATCAAGCATCGATACTTGGTATGCCAATCATCAGTCTGACACGATGGCGACCATCGCTGCGAGTTTGCACATTGATGACGCAGCCATGAAACAGTGTAGTACTGCTCTACTGCCTATAGTGTACGATGTTCTTGAGACGCCTTGGTTGACAGCTCATATCCGTGAAATGCTAGAAGCGTTTTATGCACAGCCTACTATCAAAGAAAGTTTGGCATTCACTCACGATTAATTTATAACCCCTATTTGTCAGCATACTATTATGAGTCAACGCAATAAACTTAGCTTGTGGCAAAAGATCAAACGGTTACTGACTGCTTCCGCACCTCAGTCAGTTGTCAATGAGGCAAGCGAGCACGCACACTCACCACTTACTGAGAGCATGACTGATAATACAGCGAATATATCGGCTGATATTCCTAATATCAGCACTCAAGCTACTGATATCAATGCCTCTGATATCTCTCATGAATTAGAGGCAAAGCAAGGCAGCGAACAGCATAACGCTCAAGCAAATGCATCTCAACTCAAAACTGATAGCTTAGAAACCGATAGCGCCAATGCAGAACCCCAAAACCAAAGTCACACCCCTATCGTCAACTGTTTAAAACAATACTTCAATGACAAGCAGTGGCACTATACGCATTATCAACCCAAAACCAACGACAGCCAACAATCACATCATCTATCCTTGAGAATGCGTCACAAACAAATAAACTGTGGCTATCTGTTTCGGGTGCAAGAAAAAAACAAGCTACTGGCCGTCTACGGTATCTTGCCATTTTTGATACCAGATAGTCATCAAAGTGCCGCGATGCTACTCATCACCCAAATCAACTACGATATGCTAATCGGCAATCTAGAGATGGATGTTAACGATGGTGAGATACGCTACAAAAATGCCATCGATGTCGAAGCGGTTGGGATTGATAATGAGATCATTGAGCATTTACTACAAAGCGTGGTTGCGATGACCACTGTCGCCAACGAGCTGTTTGTGGATTTGATTAATAATCAATATCCTGCTGAAGATATGCAGACGCTACTCTTGGAGTTACGCCAACAGATAGACGCACGGACATTCTTTTTGCCAACTCAGTTTGTTCAATAACTTAGCTTGTTTAATGATTCAGTTCATTCAACCACCCAACTCATTCAATGAACTCGCTTTTCGATCAAGCTATAGTTAACGACAACTCTTACTTACGTCTTTATTCATCTATCTAAAAAACCATCAATACTAAGCTAGAATTATTATGCTAAAAATTGCCTACTCTGACGTCTTTCGCTACTCCGTACCAGAAAAGCACCGCTTTCCCATGCAAAAGTACATTATGATTCCTGAGCGTCTGCTGGCAGAAGGGACTATCAGCCAAGATAATTTTTTTGCTCCTGCTCGCTTGAGCGAAGATGAGATTTTGACCACTCATACCGCCGAGTACTGGCATCAGCTTAAAACCCAAACACTGCCGCGCAAGGCTGCTCGTACGATCGGATTTGAGATGACGCCTCAGTTGGTCGAGCGTGGACGTTATATTGCCCATGCAACATATGAGTGCGCGCTATATGCTCAGCAATATGGCGTAGCCATGAATGTCGCAGGCGGCACCCACCACTCATTTGCTGGTCATGGAGAAGGGTTTTGCGTTTTTAATGATGTCTGTATCGCTAGTAATTTACTACTAAATCGTGGACAGGCACAAAAGATTTTAGTTATCGATTTGGATGTTCATCAGGGCAATGGTAACGCCAGCATTATGACAAATGAGCCACGCGTCTTTGTCTTTAGCATGCATGGTGCCAAGAACTATCCGTTTCGTAAACAAGTATCAGACTTAGATATTGAACTAGACGATGATACAGGTGATGCTGAGTATTTACAGATATTAGAATATACGCTGCCACGTTTAATCTCTGAAGTTGCACCAGATATGATTTTTTATCAGTCTGCGGTCGACGTACTCGCGACCGATAAGCTAGGCAAACTTGGCTTGACACAAGCAGGTTGTAAGGCACGTGATGAATATGTCCTGCAGCAAGCAAAAGCCGCTAATATTCCTGTTGCTATCGTGATGGGCGGCGGCTACTCAGAAGATATCGAAGATGTGGTCGAAGCGCACTGCAATACCTTTCGTTTGGCAAAGCAGATATTTTTTGAAGAATTGGTCTAATAAGATATCGGTGACAAGGTAAAGATGATTTCTGAACTGAAATGGCTTGTATAGTTTATCTATAACAATGCGGTAATACCTTGCCAGCCAACGCGTATCCCAAGCACGATTAAGATTAATAAAATAAGCTGACGGAAACGTGCTTGCGGTAAGTAACGACGCAAGCGGATTCCAACTAAAAGTGTGACTATAGACAGTACACTCAAAAAAGCAATCAGCTGCCACTCGCCACTGCTCAATGCCATGATGGGCTCACGTAACACGATAATTTGGGCAATCTTTCCTAAGAAATAGCACATATTGCCAACTTTGGCGATGGTATTTTTATCATCACTGGCAGACAGCAGATACATCATCAATATCGTCGACATGGCGTTGGTCGAGCCGCCAATAACACCTGCACCAAAGCCAACGGCTATCAACATAGGCCTAGTATTTGGTAAACGGATTTGCTTGCCGAGTAAGCTACTCACAACGTAGAAGGCAATGACCGCGGCCAACAACAAGAGAATATAAGCGCTATCGACCCATAGCAATAGCTTCGCACCTAAAATGCTACCTAGTAGACTGGTAAGCGCAAGTAACCAATAGCGTCTGCCATAGTAGATAAAGTTTTGCCAAATGGTGCGCTCACCGCCGACTAGCCAAGTCATGGCATTGACTACTAGCGAAGGGAAAATTACTAATACAATGGCGTGTTGTAGTGGGTACATGCTAGCAAGCGCAGTGGTCGTCACTAGCGTTGCACCCAGTCCACTAATACCGTGTAGCAGTGAAGCAAGCGCAAAAATGACCGTCAGTACTAGCATCTGAGTGCTATCGTTACCAGCTATATTTATCATATCGGTCACACCATTTTAGGCTCAGCGTCTGTATCTATACACTATCTACAAGCTAGCTATCAGACTTAGCGCCTGTATTTTTAACTATTTTTACGTTGACCGATTGTTTCACCGATGATGCTAGCTAACTGCTCAGCAATTTTGTCTTTACTGGTTTTTTCAAGTGCTACCGCGTCACGCTCATAGCACTCAGAGAAAAATACCTGCATAGCATTGTCATCACTGGCAAAACCAATATCTGCACGCGAGACATCATTACAGGCAATCATATCTAAATCTTTTGCGACCAACTTACCACGGGCATAACGCTCGACATCTTGCGTTTCTGCTGCAAAGCCAACGACAAACAGCTCTGGATCCGCAAGAGAAATGGTCGCTAAAATATCAGGGTTTTTAACCAGACTGAGCGTCATGGCATCTTGCGTTTTTTTGATTTTTTGCGGTGCGGCTTCTTCCGTACGATAATCTGCCACGGCTGCGGTCGCAATAAAGATATCTGCTTTCACATATTGGCTGCCATCATGAGACTGTAATGAGTCATGGTTGACGTTATGGACGTTTACATCGTCATCACCGCAACCACAGTCGCCATGATGATGTTCGTGAGAATGATTGTGCTCATCTTCATAGACCAATTGCAGCTCGCTATGCGTGCCATCCACACATTGCTGCGCCGCTGTCAGCATATCTTCGGCAGACAATACGTCGATCCGTGTGACATTAAGCGGTGTAGGCAATGCAACTTTACCACCAGCTATTAAGACAACGTCTGCACCAGCAGCGACACAGGCACGCGCCAATGCAAAGCCCATTTTTCCTGAAGAATGGTTAGACAAATAACGTACAGGATCAATCGCTTCTACTGTTGGACCTGCGGTAATGACCACTCTTTTGCCTGCCAGCAGTTGCGGCGTTGTATTCATCGCGATGAACAGTAATACCTCATCCAACAATTGCTCAGGCTCAGGCAAGCGCCCTGCTCCGACATCACCGCACGCTTGCTCACCGCTGGCTGGTTGGATAATTTGATAATTCATATCGCGCAATGTTTGCACGTTTAGGTCAACTGCTGGATGTGCCCACATCTGCTGGTTCATAGCAGGAGCGATAATAATAGGCGCAGTAGTAGCAAGGCACACTGTGGTCAATAGATCATCGGCCATACCCATAGCCAGACGCGCAAGCGTATTGGCAGATGCAGGTGCAATCACGATTAAATCGGCCCACTTAGCCAGCTCAATATGTCCCATGCCTGCCTCTGCTTGTTCATCGAGCAATGAGACATGTACCTCGTTACCTGTCAACGCTTGTAGCGTCAGTGGTGTGATAAATGCTTGTGCACCTGTCGTCATGATAACGCGCACATCAAAACCCGCCTTAACTAACAAGCGGGCAAATATAGCAGATTTATAAGCGGCGATACCGCCAGTAATAGCAAGCACAATATTGGACATAAGCGTGACTTCAATAAAAAAGTAAAAAGATAAAATTGCGCTTATAGTAACAATTATGAGATAAATTGGGTAAGATTTTCCGTATCTATCTCGATAACGAGTATCAACCCATTTTCAAGGAGTGACAATGGCGATCAAAGACTGGCATGAGGATGACAGGCCACGCGAAAAACTTTTAAAATTTGGTGCAGCTCATTTGTCTGATGCAGAGATACTGGCTATATTTTTGCGGACAGGCACTCAGTCACAGTCAGCGATTGAATTAGCGCGGCATTTGATTGATCAGTTTGGTAGCTTAGCCGAACTATTGGCCGCTCCTCAAAAAACAGTGCTTGCCTGCCATGGTATTGGCCCTGCAAAATACGCCCAAATATTAGCCTCCCTTGAGATGGGTACGCGCTATCTAGACAGTCAACTCAAAACTGGGCAGTCGCTCGGCCGCTCACAAGCGGTCAAAGATTATATCAGTACCCAGCTGCGGGGTGAGCGTCGTGAAGTATTCGCGGTACTCTGTCTGGATAACGCTCTCAACCTTTTAAACTTTGAAATACTATTTACTGGTGGCATCTCATCATGTTCAGTCTGTATCAAGCACGTACTGCGACATGCATTAAGTCACGCTGCTAGCCAACTTATTATCGCCCACAATCATCCTCATACCGATGCCAAGCCGTCGACGGCAGATAACTTACTGACCTATGAATTAAAAAAGGCCTGTGATTTGTTAGATATCTCGCTTGTCGATCACATTATCGTTGGACGTAATGATACTTTGTCTTATGCCGAAAGCTGTACTGCCCCTTTTGGCTAGCTTATTTGTTAATTATAGATAGTAGCTAGTTATAGATGACAGCTGGCTATGTAATCTACGTAGCTGCTTGTCAAACCTCCAAACCATCATGTTTGATACATATCATCGACAGAGCGTAGCATTTTGGCTCTTGATAGTTATAGACAACTGTTTCATATTAGTAGCCATTATTGTCATTTATTTGTCAATTACTTGCTAGGCCGTTAATACTAGTATTTGAAAGACGTAGAATCGAACACTTAGTGATTAACAAACCATTCGACATACTTATAAAACAGTTAGTGGCAAGACGAAAAATAATTATAGTCAGTTCTTTCACTCACGTACTTTTCGCAGTTTTTATTCAGCATTTTAAAGGAGATAGTCATGGCAATTGGCTTATTTATTTTGGCAGTCGTCATACAGTTAGCCGTGGTCTTGGCCATCTTTTTGTTGTCCTTATCACGGGTCACGGGTAGCATCGTCGCCCTAGTTACGGTTATCGTCACCGCGATTATCAGTTCATGGTCGCTCATTTTGGGTATACCACTAGCACTACTGTGCTTAGTGCTACTTATATCGCCGTTACGTCAATCACTTATTACTAAGCCTGTCTATAAGGCACTAGGCGGCGCGATGCCGAGTATGAGTGATACGGAGCGTGAAGCGCTTGATGCGGGTACTAGCTGGTGGGAAAAAGAGCTATTCATGGGTGCGCCAAACTGGGATACCTTTGCTAACTATCCTTATCCGCAGCTTTCAGAAGAAGAGCAAAGTTTCATTGATAACGAAGTAGAAACCTTATGTGTCATGCTTGATGAGTGGCAAATTCAGCATAAAGATAAAGACCTATCGCCTGAAGCATGGCAATTTATCAAGAGTAATGGCTTTTTAGGTTTAATCATTCCAAAAGAGTTTGGCGGTTTGGAATTTAGCTCTTATGCGCAAAGTCGTGTAATGAGCAAGATTGCTTCGCGCTCGCCAACGGCTGCTGTGACCTGCATGGTTCCAAACTCGCTCGGTCCTGGTGAGCTATTGATGCACTATGGTACAGAAGAGCAGAAACAGCGCTGGTTACCAGGTCTTGCAAAGGGCGATGAAGTGCCCTGTTTTGGTTTGACTGGGCCCGAAGCTGGCTCTGATGCAGGTGCAATTCCTGATACGGGTGTGGTTTGCTACGGTGTGCATGAAGGCGAGCAAGTGCTCGGCCTACGTATGAACTTCTCAAAGCGCTGGATTACTTTGGCACCTATCGCTACTGTCGTTGGTTTAGCATTCAAAATGCACGATCCAGAAGGTCTGCTTGGTAACCCTGAAAAAACCGATTATGGCATTACTTGTGCTCTGGTTCCCGCTGACCATGAAGGCGTCATAACAGGGCCACGCCATAACCCAATCGGTTCACCATTTATGAATGGTACGGTCGATGGTAAAGATGTCTTTATTCCGTTAGATTACATTATTGGTGGCGTTGAGAACGCTGGTCGCGGTTGGCGTATGCTGATGGAGTGCTTGGGCGTTGGGCGCGGTATCTCTTTACCTGCTTTGTCGACATCAGCCAGTGAAATGACCTATCTGTCTGTCAGTGCATTCGCAAAAGTTCGTGAACAGTTTAAGATATCAATAGGTAAGTTTGAAGGTGTACAAGACGCCACTAGCCGCATGGCGAGTAACACCTATATGTTAGAGGCGTTCCGTCATTTAGTCACTTGCGGACTGAACCAAGGTGGTACACCATCTGTCATGACGGCCATGGCAAAATACTACGCGACTGAAACCATGCGTAGTGTGGTCAACGACGGTATGGATGTAGTCGGTGGACGTGCTGTACAAATGGGTCCACGCAACTTCTTGGCCACGCCTTATCAAGCAATTCCTGTCTCTATCACCGTTGAAGGCGCAAACATTCTGACGCGCTCACTCATGATCTTTGGTCAAGGTGCGATGCGTTGCCACCCTTACCTGTTTGACGAGCTTCAATTACTACAAAGCGAAGATAAAGCTGATGCTACTAAAAAATTCGATATCCTTTTCTTTAAGCATTTAGGTTATACGTTTAACCGTGGGGCAAAAGCATTTGTAGCAGGTTACGTTGGTGGTAGTAATGATGCACCAAATTTCGCTGATGCTTTTACCCGTCCTTACTACAAACATATCAACCGACTAAGCGCGAGCTTTGCCTTGACTGCTGATATGGCATTAGGTCTATTAGCAGGCGATTTAAAGCGTAAAGAAATGCTCTCTGGTCGTTTGGCAGATATCCATAGCCACTTATTTATTGCGACTGCTATTTTGCAATTCTATGAGCATGGCAGCAAATCTGAATCTGAACGCTTGCATGCTGAAGTTGCGCTACAGACTAGCTTATATACGATTCAAGAAGCCTTTGTTTCTTTCTTTGCCAATTTCCCTAATCGTATTGCAGCCAATGTGGTTAGCTTCGTAACTTTCCCAAGTGGACGTATCTTTACCCCTGCAAGCGATGAGCTCAAACGCCAATTGGGTGATACTTTCATGGATGACTTTGCAGCCAATCCGTTCCGCGACTACCTCAAAACCATGGTTCATTATAATACCGATGTAGATGACGTGACTGGTCGTATGGAACATGCTTATCAGACTCTAATCGAGATTGAACCATTGTGGCAGAAGTTTAAAAAGGCGGAGCATAAGGACAGCTTTGAAGGGTTAACCTTTGAAGACCATGTGGTACACGCCAGTCAAAATGGTGGTATTACCGAAGAAGAGGCTGAAGTGCTCATTCAATATAACGCCATGCGTTTTGATTCATTATTGACTGATACATTTGATGCACACCTATCAGAAGCGCTAGAACGTGACAATCCACATGCTCTTGAAAATGCAGTTCACCAATTGACTGACTATGCAGAGCTAAAAAGACAAGCTCAAAGCAGAAACGGTATCGCTGCGGATAGCAATGCATCTGCCGTTGATGAGTTATCCGCTGAGGAACTAGATAATACTACCAATACAGACAACCATACTGGCGATGCCAACCCTAACCATGGGTATGAGAGTGATGGCGATGTAGAGTTGGTCAGTGAGCAAGATACTGTCGAAGAAGTAAACTCGCAGACAGATTTTGAAGAGTCAGAACCTAAAGTAGAGGCACTAGATCGTCGCCATCGTGATGCTGAATCACATCTTAATGAGCGCATGGGTAACAACCATAATCGTCACATTGCACCATCTGACGAAACAAATACTGAAGCGAGTGATAATGACATTAAACCATTAGATCGCCAGTCTCCTTCGCCGCGTGAGGAGGATGATAAGGTTTAATGGTCTACTCTATTTTTAATATTATAATTAGACACTGGGTTTAATTATAATTTATAGTAAAATTTTCACTTCTTATCAGCCAGACTATCTATAAACGATAGTCTGGCTTTTTTTAGTTCTACCGAAAAATTGAACCCAATCAATCGTATAAATACTACACTTCTCTTTCCATTTTAATAACTTGGAATCACTAGCTCTATATAAATAGTTTGATACGTTCACTTATTCTAAGCGCTCTTTCATAAATATTTTGTTTCATATGAGAAACAAACCGTTTAGAATAAATATTGACTGTATTATGGGCACATAGTTATAACGAGAAATGTACATTTAGAATAAAATCAGAAAAAAATCTTGCAGTGCCCTTAGCTATTCTTTTATATTGTCCACGAAAATGTGACATCGAGCGACAATCACAGGAACTTAATAGTCATAACAAGCTTTGCAGTAAGGCTGATAAGTACAATCATGTTGGCTACTAAACACTTACTATAAAGCTGTTATGCACACAAAGGATATGAATTATGTGGAAGAATTTGGGACTGACGGGCAAGATCATTGTTGCCATGGTGCTCGGTATTGGACTGGGCCTATTTCTAAACTACTCAGGACTAAACGGCGAAGGTAGTTTTGTTGATACTTATATTACTAATGGCTTCCTCGCCATTGTCGGTAAGCTATTTGTCAACTCGCTAAAAATGTTGGTCGTACCTTTGGTGCTTATCTCACTGATTTGCGGTGTATGCGGTATTGGTGATATTCGCTTACTTGGACGTATTGGTACCAAAACATTCATTATTTATATGTTTACCACTGCGCTTGCTATTGCAACTGCGATTGGCCTTGGTTCGCTATTCGGTATCGGTAAAGGCATGAATATCGCATCTGAAGCTGAGTTTGAAGCAGCGTCAGCGCCGCCTCTACTTGATGTGTTCTCTAACATTGTCCCATCGAACCCCATAAGCGCTATGGCAAATGGCGATATGTTATCGATCATCTTCTTTGCTATCTTGATCGGTGTCAGTATCTTGATGGTAGGTAAACCTGCTAAAGGCTTAGTGCAAAGTCTAGAGCTGATCAACGAAGTCATCTTAAAGATGGTGACGATCATCATGAACCTCGCACCATATGGTGTATTTGCTCTGTTGACCAAAGCAATGGCAGAGTTAGGTTTAGACCTGATCTGGTCACTACTTGGCTATGTCGCGGTATTGGTCGGTTCATTGGCCTTCCACTTCTTTATTACAATGATGATTGTACTTAAGATCGCATCAGGTCTCTCTATCAAGACGTTCCTGGCAAAAATGCGTGAAGTTCAAATCTTTGCTTTTAGTACATCAAGCTCGAACGCGACGATTCCTATTACGTTGCGTACTGTGACCAAGCGTATGGGTGTAAATAACTCAGTTGCCTCGTTCACTGTTCCTTTTGGTGCGACCATTAACATGGATGGTACGGCCATTATGCAGGGTACTGCGACCATCTTTATTGCCAATATTTATGGTATTGATTTGGGCATAACCGAATACTTAACCGTTATCTTGATGTCAGTACTGGCCTCTGTTGGTACGGCTGGTGTGCCTGGTGTTGGTCTCATCATGCTGTCTATGGTATTTGCTCAAGTAGGTCTACCAATCGAAGGTATCGGTCTAATCTTGGGTGTGGATCGTATTCTTGATATGTTACGTACTGCTGTAAACGTGGGCGGTGACGCTGCTGTTACCACTATCGTGGCAAAATCAGAAAACAAAATGGATCTGGCTATTTACAACGATCCTAACGCTGGCGCAAAAGACGTATTTGATGGTCACATCGATGAAGACAATGGACGTGAATTCTCTGAAGTCTTTAGTGATGGCATCATGGGAAGTGAATACGACGATGTTGATCGTCGCCACTAATCCAATCTTGCTAGATGAAAGTGCATAAAATAGAAAACCTCAGTCAAATTGGCTGAGGTTTTTTTATAGGCAATAATCAATAACCAGTCAATAGTAATAGTTGATACTATTTAGCTAACAGCCAATTAGCCAAACACATACTTAGTCAGCATTGCCAAACAGACCAATACAATCACTGGGCGAATCAATTTGCTACCGCCTTTGACCACCATATGTGAGCCAAAATAAGCGCCGATGGTTTGTCCAACCATCATCGCCAACCCCACTTTCCACAGTACGTTACCGCCTAAAATAAAGAAAATTAACGAGCCAATGTTGGTCGATAAATTCAATACTTTAGCTGCGCCTGTCGCCTCGATAATTTGACGACCGCGCAATGCCACATTGCCAAGCGCAAAGAACATACCAGTACCCGGACCAATATAACCATCATAAAAACCAATCAATGGCGCTACTACTTTTTGCCACTTGCTCTCTGAGATACGCGGCGCCGCTTCTACTTCACCCAATCTAGGAGCAAATAGCGTATAGATACCGATAGCCGCGATCAAAAATGGAATTACTTTTTCAAGCAAGTCAGGTGGTGACATCTGTACAGCGATGGTACCGATAACAGAGCCAATAAAAGCGGCGATGATGGCTACTTTGATACGTTGTGGTTTGACCACCCCTTTTTTAATCATGGTGATAGACGCAGCGAGCGCGCCTGATGCTGCTTGCAACTTATTGGTACCGAGCGTCAATACTGGTGGAATATTGGCCAGTAGCATGGCAGGGATCGTCAATAGTCCGCCGCCGCCCGCAATAGCATCAATAAATCCTGCCAAAGCAGCTACCGCTGTAAGCATTAAAATAATCTCTAACGAGAAAGTTAAGTCCATGACACTGACCTGCAAAATTTTATAAGAAAGAAAAAGGAGTTCTAGGATAAGACTAAAGTGTCACTATTGATAAGCTGACCGCTTACCAGTACTGGCAAAAGAAATAACGACACGTCGTACAGCGCTGCTCATTATAAAGATAAAACCGCAAAAAAAGCCAAAAACGTCACAAAGTCTGCTAAATTTGTTCAATAACGTTCCGAATATACTCAATCAAATAGCCACTTATTAAAAAGATGTAACGACTTACAACTATTGTGCTCGTTAAATCCTCTTTATAATATTGCTATTGTGAATATAAAACAGTAGACCGTTAGCGTTGGCTCGACGTATTTTGTTGTCTATATTGATAAGAGTATGAGAAACTGTTTCTGTCTATTTGCTACTTCAACATTATAAGTAGCGCAGACATTGATGGATATTTGAGGTTATTTAGTAAATTGCACTTAGCGAATGAGGATGATATGGCAATACGAAGGATTAAGGCATTTTTTGAATTTGAGGCAGCAGGCGGAATCGTCTTAGCATTGGCTGCCGTTGCTGCAATGATCATTGCCAACTCCCCTCTTAATGTGTGGTACGAAAGTTTTATCCACGCACCAGTTGCGATTCAAATTGGTGACTTTGCTATTGCAAAAGATGCTCACCACTGGATCAATGATGGTCTGATGGCAGTGTTCTTTTTCTTGGTTGGATTAGAGCTTAAGCGCGAAGTACTGATTGGTGAGCTGTCCAACGTCAAGCAAATCATTCTACCAGCTGGTGCAGCATTGGGCGGCATGATTATGCCAGCGATTGTATATATACTTTTTAATCTCAATGAGCCTGAGTATTGGAAGGGCTGGGCAATTCCTGCTGCAACCGATATCGCATTCGCACTTGGTATTTTAAGCCTGTTAGGTAGCCGCGTACCCAACTCCCTAAAAGTCTTCTTAGTCTCTATCGCTATTTTTGATGATATTGGTGCGATTTTGATCATCGCTCTATTTTATACCAGTGAATTGTCATTAGAGTCGTTAGCAGTAGCTGGTCTATGTCTGCCATTCTTATACCTGCTCAATCGTCGCAATGTGACCAATATCACGCCTTATCTGCTGATCGGTATCGTCATGTGGATTGCGGTACTCAAATCAGGTATCCATGCAACATTGGCAGGTGTGGTATTAGCATTATTTATCCCTATGTTTGACCGTACTGATCCTGAGCATTCTCCGCTAGAGGAGCTAGAGCATGATCTCCACAACTCTGTCGCCTTTGGTATTTTACCAATATTTGCTTTTGCTAATTCAGGCATCTCACTCGAGGGTGCAGGGCTTGCTGAGCTATTCCACTCAGTCCCACTAGGTATCGCTGCAGGCCTATTTATTGGTAAACAGGTAGGCGTTATGGTCATGTGCTGGTTAATCTTTAAGCTTGGTCTATCTACTATGCCAAAAGGCATGGACTATAAGCAAATATATGGCGCAGCATTATTATGCGGTGTTGGTTTCACCATGAGCTTGTTCATCGGTGGCTTGGCTTTCGCTGGCGACACCACTATGTTTGATGAGCGCTTAGGCATTATTATGGGTTCAATCGTCTCTGGTATCGCGGGTTATATCATGCTGAAAGTAAGCTTGAAAGACAATGTTAGCAGTACATCAGTCGATTTGACTCGTCCGCATTAATGGAGTTGAGAGTAGCTTATAGTAGTACTGCTGAATCGCAATACCACTTATAAGTTACTTTTATTTTGTTCATGTGTGCGTTATCGAAATATCTATAAGTGACTTAGCAATCAATCACAAAGCTGCATAATGTAGTTGATTGCTAGCATCGTTTATTTGCGTTCATAGTTATGATAGTTATCGGAGCTAACCGTGTACCGACCTATACACCGCGTTGTACGTCATCTGACATTGGGATTGTCTGTTTTCGGTAGTATCTATCTGTTAGCAGGCTGCGCAACACTATCAAAGCAAGAATGTCTCATGGGTGACTGGCAAACTATCGGTTATAACGATGGCGTCGCAGGTTATCATTCAGGCCGCTTAGCGTCCCATACCAAAGCCTGCGCTAAAGCCAGTGTCACACCTAACTATCAAGCGTGGGAACATGGTCGCAAGCTTGGTCTACAGCAATACTGTACTATCAGTAATGCCTACAATATTGGCAGACGTGGTCGTCAGTTAAACAACGTTTGCCCAATCACTATGGTCAATACATTGCAATCGGCTAATCGAAAAGGGTTAGATTACTACGCTTTAGACAGTCAGTTAGACGAAGACAATCGCCTCTTAGATACTTATCAATCAGAATTCGATAAATTAGAAAATGGTGAAATGCTCGATTTTGCTAATGAAAAAGAAGCCCGTGCAAGGCTACTATCGCTGTCTGATGAGATTCGTAATACTAAACGCCGTATTCAAGCGACGCGACAGCAATTGGATTCATTGAATCAGTCCAATAGTTTTTATGAATGATTATGATAAACAACTATCGTAATGCAAGTTTTACACTCTAAAGCGCGCTCTCACTCTGAAAATGGTACTTGATAACTATGGATAAAAAAATCATCAATACGGCAAGTACTCCAACTGACAAACCTGACCTCCAGTTATCGAATGCTTATCAGCGTCATGGACGTACCACTGATATCAATGACCATAGCGACTTACAAGTTTTAAAACGAATTAAGCGTTATCTATTACCAAAAGACTTTACGATCTCACCTGCTCTACTTGATGAAATCGTGGCAGGTTATGATATTGGTGACCCACTCGCAGACGCGTTAGCTGCTCAAAACATAAAATTTGTAAAGCCTTTACAGCAAACTATTCTCGGTAACCGTTTAAGTAACAATTTAAATAATAGTCTAAATAACGACCTTATAACCAATCCTTCATTTAGCGCGCTCACTGAGCAATTTAGCAGCCATCCCGACTGGTTCGACCCGAAGCTTGCCCAGATAGGGGCGGTTGCCTACCGCCGCTATCCATTAATGCTCATTTGGCTACTGCGTAATGTGGCCCTGATGGCAGGCTATAGCATTCCTGCTCTTTCACTACCGCTCATTCAGACGGGCGCACTGATGCACGATGCACTACCTCGATTGATGCGTACTTATGCCTATATCTTAGCCGTGTCTGAACACCCTTCATCCGATACAAGCACACGTAACCAACACAAACCTATCGATCAAGTGCTAGCTATCGGTTCTGAGGGTTGGCGTCAATCTATTCAGGTGCGTCAGATACATACCTTAGTACGGCAAAAACTACTCAAAGGAAAAGGCAATGCTGCCACAGGCGTGATACCAAATGCTGAACAACATCATAATTCTGATGGTAGTTGGAATACCGACTATTGGGGCATACCTATCAATCAAACCGATATGATTGCCACCCATTTGCAATTCTCATTACTGATTATGCGTGGACTACGATTGCTAGGCGCACGTATTAGTACAGAAGAAGCCGAAGGTATCTTACATCTATGGAATCTTGCCAGTTATTGGATGGGTGTTGATCTAGATCGCTTACCAAAAGATGAGGCCGCGTGTTGGGAGTGGCTCTATACCTATCTATCGGTACAGCAGCTAGACTTTAAGATGGGTCAACCACTAGCAAAAGCATTGCATGATTTACCTCGCCAGCTAATGGGTGAGGACAATCGCCGTGGGCGTTTTGTGGAAATGGTCAACGCAAGTGTCACTCGCACCTTGGTCGGTGATGATATTGGTGACGGGCTAGACTTACCAAAGTCAAAGATACGCTTTGGTGTGTTGTCCTCAGTACCAATTCTTTTTGCGCTCGATACCGCACGTCAGCGTAATGCGTCCGTTGCTCATAAGCTAGAGGCATTCCGTGCCAAACGCCAAGACAATATGAACTGGTGGCTTAAGAAAAATGATGATTATTATAAGTAAATAACTGTGTTGAGTAGATGACATCTATCAGCGTTTATTTGCTACGCGGTAATACCATTCTAGCTGTCGATCAAAGCCCGTTTCTAGTAGGTTTGCAATCACACGTCCTGTTAGTCCCCAAACCGTCTCACCATCGACTTGCCAGCTAGGTGTTAGGAGGGTCGCGATTTCTTCTTGCATCTTATACTCAATTTCATACTCTACAGTTGGTTGAGTCACTAATGACTCAAAATCTGCCCAAAAAATACGTGATATTTCTCCAACTTCAGGTACGAGTATTAGACCAGGAGCGATGAGTGCCACGATTGGACGTACGCTCAGACCACTTTTTGAAGTTTGAATAGGCAATTGACCAAGTAATTGGACTTTGTTGGGTGGTAACGCTGTCTCCTCACAGGCTTCACGCAATGCCGTCACGACGTTATTGCCATCCCCTATCTCATACTTACCACCAGCACAAGATACCTCGCCAGCATGACTATTCATATGGGCGGCGCGGCGTGTCAGTAGTAGTTTAGGCCTACGCTCATGGGTAATGGCGACCAATATTGAGGCATCGGCAATCGGTGTCTGATACAGACTGTCTAAAACACGGCTACTATGAGAGGTGTTCCGGGCCTCATACATCGCTGGACTTGTCAGCGTATTTAGAGTCTCATGTTGCACTCGTTCAGCTAACTGACGAAGCGTCGGATGTCGAATAAAACTAGGTACAGCGACTGATAGATTATCGAAACTCACAGCCTCCGGAGGGGATAACATTATAATTGCCCTATGTTTTTATCATTATTAAGTGGTATCAATAGCATCGTTCTTGTCTTTGTTCATTAAAAATACGGCTACTAAATAAAACCAGTAATATATTTATCTTTTTTGGCTATTTGATTGATTAGTATGGTCTCAATCACTACTGACCACTCACTAGACTAGCGCAATATAATAGTAGCTGCATGCTATTTATGTGACTGATTCATTGCTTATCAATGCTCAATGACGGCATTTTTAATAAATGATAGCCAGCCTTTCTGTGAAATGATACGTTACTGTTATCGTGATTCTGTCCGTCGATAATATGTGCTATCTTAAGACGATGGCTGTTTCTTAGAATAATATATTATATAGTTGAGCTCATATAAGTCAGGTACATCTATATTAGATACGTTTAAATGATTTACATTGTCAGGTTTAACCAATCTACTGCGTACAATATTTGTCTCATCACTCTTAAATCTGACTTAACCTAAAACAACGACACTGACACTTCAAAATATGGGTCTTATAATCTATAAAAAACATCATACACAATAACTTTTATAACAAGGTAGTTAATATGCACTATTGCCTCCAATGCGGTCATGAAGCAGAACGAAAGATCCCACCTACGGATAATATGCCGCGTTTGGTATGTCCAAATTGCAACTATATTCACTACGAAAACCCAAAAGTTATCTGTGGTTCGCTAGTCGTCCATGAAAATAAAGTATTACTCTGTCGCCGTGCTATCGAGCCACAATATGGCCTATGGACGATACCTGCAGGCTTCATGGAGAATGGCGAAACCATGGCTGAAGGCGCCGCGCGCGAGAGCTACGAGGAAGCCGATGCTGTGGTGCTGCATCCGCATTTATACTGCATTTATGACTTGCCAGATATTGGACAAATCTACTCTATCTACCTAGCCGATCTAAAAGACGGTGCGTATGGCACTGGCTCAGAAAGTCTCGAATGCGCATTATTTAGTGAAGAAGATATCCCATGGGATAAACTTGCATTTGAAGCTATTCGCCGTACTTTAAAAAGCTACTTTGCAGATCGCAAGCAGTTCAATGAGCTGTCTGAATTCCCGATTCATCAAGATAAAATTGGCAAAGATTTGAGTATCAAACGGTTTTAATCAACTACTTAACCGCAAAAAGCCAAGCATTATGCTTGGCTTTTTTGTACTTAATAATACATTTTACTGGTTTAGCTCTTTATTCTACAAACCTCAAAACCAAGACCTTTTACTGTCTCTTCTTTATCATAAGGCGCTAGTACCGCACGTACATGCTTTTGGGCTTGCAGGTATTGCTTGGCAACACGCTGTAAATCAGCGACCGTCACAGCCAAGATTGATGCACGCATTTTGCGTTGCCAATCAGCACCGCGATGATGCAAATTCGCAAAACATGCTTTGATCGCCTCGCCTGCTGGAGAACCTGGTTTGTCCATACCTGAGATAATACCTAAGATAGCCTCTTCCAACTGCTCATCAGTTTGTGGTTCGTTCAATAGCCATTCAATACTATCGTCAAAGTGAGCAAAGGTCTCAGCGCATTGCGGATCACGATAGCTAAAGAATTTAAAGGCACACGCATTGGCATCGTAACCTGCACCACCACCATAAGCACCCCCGCGCTCACGAATTGCACTGTGCAAATAGCCGTTGCGTAAGTAAGGCGCTAATACCATAAGTGCAGCAGTATCTGGATGATCAGCTGCAGGTACAGTATAAGCACTGGCATTATGATAGACGTTGGTTGGCACTAGCCATGCCAAATCTTCAACATCGAGCGCCACGCCATTTTCTAATGCTTTGACTGTATCAGTCGCGCCATTTAGAGCCGTATCTAGTTGCAGGTTTGCAAACTCGCTTGGGATATTTGCTGCTGCGTTTGTTAAAGCATTAGTAGCGGTTGACGCTTGGCTGTCTTTCCAGCTATCGACGATTAAGCTGCTTAAGCGTTCGGTTTGCTCTGCTTCACAAATAATAACGGCATGTTTCGGCAAGCTGATCAGGCGTTGATGTAAGTCCATCAAGCTCGTTGCCAGTTGATCCCATTGAGCATCGTCAGTACTGGCATGTGCCAAAAAGCCCTTAAGTGCGTTCAATGCTGGTAGGCCACTGCGCACATATTCCAACTGCGCTTGGCGGCTCATACCGCGACTGGCTGTTTGCATCGCATAAGAATGCCCTGAACCTGCAAGGTTTGACTGCCAACCTGCTTGACGCTGTTGCAAGATTTCTTTGATACGGTCATGCTCAGAGAAGATACTGTGCTCCATCACTTCTTTGAGTAGGTCAATCGCTTCAGGCTTGCGATTCAGCGCACGCGTTGCCACAACAAAATAACTGCTAATCGCTTGGCTGTCATCGACGTTGGTACGTTGGCTAATACGAGCGGTCACGCCAGAAGAATGCGCCGCTTGCTTGGCTTGCATTTCGTGAGCGCTAAGTGAATCAGTACCTAACTCAGACAGTAGACTTAAATAAATAGGCAGCAATGGATGATTAATCACATCATTGGCTGGTAACTCAGCAGCACTCGTATTGCCAATTGCCTCAGTAAGCGGAACGATCACTTGATAGTAATAGATGCCATTGGTGCCAGCTTCATATTCAAATAGCGTGCTGTCCTGTCCGTTCAGACGCACTTGCTTTTGCGCACCTTCTTTAAAGCTGATATCCGTTGGTACATCTTCCAGACCTACTTTTGGCAATAAGCTCAAATCATCTGGCGCGGCTTGGCGTGCTGCCAAGTCTAAAGCTTGTTGCTTTAGGATAGCTTTATCGTCAGCAGTCAAATCCATCTCGATAGTATCAAGACGCGTCTGCTCAGCTGCTGCCAAACGTGCTGTTTTTTCACTATCAGGAGTCATCGTTACGCGCACACGATGCGGATTATCTACTAGATGCGTTTTGATTAAACTCGGTAACCACTGTTCATCTTTTACTTGCTCGCGTAACCACTGTAGATGCTCGTCTACTTCCCATACGTCGATAGGATTACCATCATGAATAGCCGTACTAAAACCCTCTAACATGAGGTTTAGACCATAAGGGATGCTATCGCCGCCGATATGACGTTGATCAATTTCGATCTGATGCAAAATGGTTTCAATTGTCTCGTCATCGACTGGTGAGTTGGCTACTTCAGTCAGCAAATCAATAATGCCCTGCTCTACTGCTTCGGCATGCTCAGGGTTCGAACCACGCAGACCTGTATAAAATGCCATTTCATAATGGCTGTCATCAAGCCCTAATAGCGGACTTGGCGCTTTACCCAGTGGATGGCTATCAAGGTAAGCGCGCAATGGCGAGCCTGCATGCTCAATCAATACGCCTTCTAACAGACGTAATGCTAAGCGCTGCTTAGGATCAGTAATCGACGGCAATAACCAAGCAACTACGTGATGAGTTTGATCTGGCCCTGCTTCATCCGCAGTATAAGTATCGACCGCACTCACTGGCGCAGACAAACGCTGCTCTGGACGTGATACGTGCTTTTTACCGGCTTCAAACTGAGTCAAGGCATCTTCATGTATCTTCGCTTGCGTCTCAGCAACAGGGATATTACCGAAACTCATGATGACGCTGTTCGACGGATGATAGTGGCTCTGATGAAATTCAGTCAGCTCAGTGTGCGTCAAGTCAGGGATATCAGCAGGATCACCGCCTGAATTATAGTGATAGGTCGTCGTTGGGAACAGATGATGCGCAACCGTATGATATAGCTGATCAATCTCGCCGCTCATCGCGCCTTTCATTTCATTAAAGACGATACCTTTAAACTGTGGCTTGTCATTTTCGTCAAGCTCTACGCGGATACCTTCTTGTGCAAAGTCGAGCGGATGGATATTTGGGAAAAATGACGCGTCAAGATACACAGCGAGCAAGTTAAAATAGTCATTTTTGTTTTGCGTCGCATACGGATACGCAGTCCAATCGGCTGCAGTCATCGCATTCATAAACGTGTTTAATGAGCGTTTAATCATTGAGAAAAACGGATCACGCACTGGGAATTTGTTCGAACCACACAAGGCCACATGCTCTAAGACATGAGCCTCACCTTTTGAGTCCATTGGCTGGGTGCGAAAGCCGACCAAAAACGCATTTTCATCACTTGGGTGTGCCAGATGATAATGCATCGCTCCTGTTTTTACATGCTGACTGATCAGCACATCCATCGATAGCGCTTCAATATGGCGATGCTCAATCAACTCAAATGCTGGATGCAACGTTAAATCAGCAGTAAATGGCGTGTCCGTCATAGTTATCCTTATCGCTTATTATGCGTATAGAGCCCTGTCTATCAGGGAAAATAGAGTAATAAATTGGCTAAAAAAGAGTTGGCTTAGCGCTATTAGTGGGGCTGCGACATGGATAAGTCAAGGCAGCAGCCATGCAATAATCTACGCTGCTATTAACTTTATTCATTGGGTACTTAGCACGACAAATTTAACAATAACCATACTTTTATTGTGGTTTTTACACTTAACGAAGATAGTCCGCGCTGCTAATATAAAGTTAACTACCTAAAAGGAGCTTCTTATGAGCTACCAACATATCTTACTGGTCACTGACCTATTGCCTGACGCGGATGAAGTAGCGCTAAAAACCAAACGTATTCTCGCAGGCTCTCCTGATGCCAAATTATCTGTGCTGCATATTGTCCAAGATGATATGGTACGCTTTGGTTATGAGCTAGTACCTGCTTCGAGACTCTCAGGTGATGTCGATGGTGAGAAATGGCAAGAAGCACGGACCAAACTGGCAAAGTTTCTCGAATACAATCAGCTAGAAGCCGCCAACTATGAAGTAACAGCCGCCATTTCTAATAGCAAAGGTATCGTTGATTATTGTCATGAAAAAAACGTCGATTTACTGGTTATTGGTCGCCACGAGCGTCATGGTATCGCCGCGTGGTTGGTAAAAGCAACCGCCGACAGTATACTACCCAACGCCCCTTGCGACAGCTTGGTTGTTCGACTTGATGAGCCTGTACCAGAATAATGAGCGATGTTTGTCGCATGCTATATATTCAATCTAGCTGGTCATTTACGGTGACTGTAATGACTGGTCTTGGTAGACCACAAAAGACGACAAGCTTCACTTAACAGTGCCCTAGAGTAGTGCTATAGTAAATACTATCTGACATGAGGAAGACGCTATGAGTTACGAACATATTTTACTGGTTACCGACTTGCTCTCTGATGCCGATATAGTCGCACAAAAGGCCAAGCGCATCGTCGAAAACCGTCCAGGCTCTAAGCTATCTGTTTTACATATTGTCAAAGACACCATGGTTGGCTTCGGCTATGAGCTGGTGCCTGCCTCTAGCCTGTATGATGAGATTGATGACGAGCGTTGCCAAGAGGCGCGTGCCAAGCTGGCGCAATTCCTTGAACGCAATCAGCTAAATGCAGCAACATCAGAAGTCACGACTGCTATCTCTAGTAGCGAAGGCATCGTCAGCTACTGTCATAAACACGATGTCGATCTATTGGTCATCGGTCGTCACAAGCGTACCGGTATTGCTGCATGGATCAGTGGCGCAACTGCCGATAATATACTACCAAATGTACCTTGCGACAGTTTTGTGGTTAGACTGGACAAACCTGTTCCAGAATAAAAAAACACGCTTTAATTGTCTGATGCTCCCAGAAAACATCTTAAAGATAAAAGCGCCGCGTAATTTTTAACGCGGCGCTTTTTTATTGTCTGTCGTTTTGGATTCATCGTTCAATTTTACTGAATAATATCTATAAAGGTTTGCCAAATGGGGCTTTGGTGACGGGCTTTATGCCAGACCAACCACCATGTTCTTGATAGGTCGATTCCCGCCACATTTACTTGAACCAGCTCACCTGTCGCCAATTCTGTCTCAATCACATGCTGCGATAGGCAACCCAGTCCAATATCTGCACTTACCATGTGCTTGATAGCCTCAGACTGATGTATCGCCTTTACCACCTCTGCATTGGGTAGATATTTTAGCAATTGCTCATCGATAATCTGCCGTGTACCTGATCCTGCCTCACGTACCAGCAGTGGTAACTGCGCTAGCTGGTTAATGGTCAGCTGATAGCACTTTTCATCCTCGTTATAGGTAGCAACATCCTTTAGCCACTTGCTATCACACTTGGCAAATATCATCAGCGTATCGGTACGCCACTCACGCTGCTCAATGGCTTTCATATCTACTGGACGCGGCATTCCTTCTACCAGTGCGATATCGATATTTAGCTGCTCAACCTCGCTCACCACTTCTTGAGTATTGGCAATATACATATCGACATTGGCATCGGGTAACGCCTCATATAGCTTGCCAAGCAACGACGGCAGCACATAGTTACCGATAGTGGTACTGGCGCCGATATGAATCTGTCCTGCTTGATACTGATGATAATGCTCAAGCGTGAGTGACTGCCCCAAAATAGCCTGTGCTTGTATATAAATAGGATGAGCATTAGGATGCTGATTGAGCCGACGACCAACGCGCTCAAACAGCGGCATTTGTAGTCTGGACTCTAACTCTGTCAGCGCGCTACTAACTGCTGATTGTGATAAATGCAGCTCCTCACTAGCACGACTGGTGCTGCCTGCTTGATAAATACTGACAAAAACAGCGAGCTGCTTAAGCGTGATTTTTGGCAATGTCTGCACAGATTTTTTCATGGTATCAAGGATGCCCTATGTGGCCTTATGTCAATTTTTAATCTGTCTTATTCGTTAGGTATATCTTTTTTCGATATTCATAACTCTGATATCGATTCATATCATACGCTTTAACCTAAAAAATCGATAGCTTATATCTTATTAATCTGTTTTTATTATAAGTTCAGTGGGCTTATACTGTTTATTCATAAGCTTATGCTTATCTTAATATAAGCAATAGGATGCCGCACTATGCATACACTTGTCCAAACAGTCAGTAACTCTGTTCATAACTATACTCCTAATCACCGTCACGTAGCGGGATTGTTAGTCGTTCTGATGGGTAGTTTGTTTTGCTTATGGTTGGACAGCAGTTTGGATGTATGGTCAAACGGACGTATCGTCGGTTTATCCTCTTTAACGCTAGCGATATTGCTAGGTATGATTTTGGGCAATACCATTTACCCTAGATTCACTGAACGTTTAAACGGCGGCGTCTGCTTTGCAAAGGGACAAATCCTACGCCTTGCGATTATGTTCTATGGGTTTAAGTTGACGATGACCCAAGTTGCTAGCGTTGGTATGCCAGCGATTATGACCGATGCGCTCGTACTAACGTCGACCTTTCTGCTGACCTATTGGTTAGGTACTAGATGGTTAAAAGTCGATAAAGAGACCGTTATTCTAATTGGCTCAGGAGCGAGTATTTGCGGAGCTGCTGCCGTTATCGCCGCAGAGCCAGTGGTCAATGCAAAAGCGCACAAAGTCACTATTGCTGTGGCAACCGTCGTGGTCTTTGGGACTATCGCAATGCTGCTGTATCCTTTTTTGTATCATCTTGGCTGGTTACAGCCTTGGCTAAGCGCCCAGCAATACGGTATGTACACAGGCTCAACCGTACATGAGGTGGCGCAAGTCGTGGTCGCAGGTAATGCCATCAATACCGAGATTGGTGATACTGCTGTCGTAACCAAGATGATACGCGTCATGATGCTTGCGCCTTTCTTACTCGTGCTGTCTTTCGCATTAACTAAGGATCGCACCGTTAATAATGCACCTATCAAAGAAAGTAATGATAAAGACGAGACCACATCATTTATGACCCGAGTCAAACAGGTAAAGGTACCATGGTTCGCATTTATCTTTATTGGTATTGTATTGATACATACTTGGGTGCCAATGTCTGAGAGCATCGTACGCAGTATGGTTATGCTAGATGACGTGTTACTTACAATGGCTATGTTTGCACTAGGTCTGACCACGCATCTGAGCGCGATTAAGCAAGCTGGCGTTAGACCGCTTATCCTAGGTGCCATTATGTTTGGTTGGTTGATACTGGGCGGTGGTCTGATCAATATCGGCATCAGCTTTATATAACAATCTGTCTGACCATTCTTAGCATTTTACCCCCTCACTGAATACGAAAAGCCTCCAACTATTCATAGTCGGAGGCATTTTTGTATCTATCACTTGGTCTAGGGTGATTGGCTAAAACGTTTAATCCTGAACTAGCATTCATCTTAAGACCTTAAAGACCAAGGCGTTCAATACCAAATCATAGACGAAAAAAAACGAACCCGAAGGTTCGCTTTTCTACATCTATTTATCTATCTGTCTATAAGGACAAATTAGATAGCAACGATGTTATGTGCTTGTGGGCCTTTTTGGCCTTGAGTTACAGTGAACTCAACTTCTTGGCCTTCAGCCAAAGTTTTGAAACCTGAACCAGTGATTTCGCTGTAATGAGCAAAAACGTCTGCGCCGTTTTCTGGAGCGATGAAACCAAAGCCTTTAGCTTCGTTGAACCACTTAACTGTACCTTTTTGAACGTCTGACATAATATAATCCTACTTTTAAATTTATTAATGGTCTAGTGACCGGTAACGCTTGCAAATAGCTACTGAACGATAAATATTAAAACGAAGGATTATAACTAATACTACGAGGTAATGATTTGGTGCAGAACTGCTCTTAAGCTTGGGCATATTATAAGTCGAACATCCTAGTATCGCAAGTCTTATCTCATGTTTCGTGTAACTAAAGCCCTTTATTGACCAATTTTTGCCCAAATTGCAACGAATTTAAGCATTTGGTAAACGGAACAAATATATCGCAACCCCACTACAAACAGCAGCTACCAGCCATGCCATCCACATCATATCAGCAGGCAATCGATAGAATAACATGATGGTCGATGCCGCCATCATAATAGTCGCCAAACACTTGGCATACAGTGGAACGGCATGCTTCTCCTCCCAATCTCGGACGAATTTGCCAAAGTATCTGTGATTGATCAGCCAAAAATGAAAACGTCGAGAGCTGCGTGCCCAGCACCCTGCTGCCAGCAAAATAAAGGGCGCGGTAGGCATGACAGGTAATAGTATCCCGATAAGACCCAATATAAAAAACACCCAGCCAAGTACCACAAATGTCCAACGCAACATCGGATGCTTGGATTGATTGGTTTTTGGGCGGTAATAAAATACTTTTTTATTATTGGTCATAGATTTCATATCATTGGAAAAGTGGTCGTTGGTGCCAGTAGTGAGCCACCTAAGAATGATGACTACACGAGGTATAGCATGCCGTAGTCAGACAAACTGTACAAGACAACTTATATGGCGTTTTTGCTATCAATGCGTATATCTGGTGCGTAATTGGGTAAGTATTAACGAGAAACAATGCATTAACGAGAAGTGCGGCGTTTTTCTATTAATAATTAAAATAGAAGCAACTATTATTAGCCGCTATAGATCTTGCGATGTCCTACCATTACCATGCCATACATACTTGCATCACCTCTTATAAGTCGTCTATGATGGCGCAGTAGCTATCGATTATCGATAATAGCCATTAGCAGTACGATTCAGCAGCAGTACTGTTTAAAAATAATATAGTACCAATCAATCTTGTCGGGGTGCTTTGATTTAACGCTGTAAATACAGCCCGGATCATCGCTGAGACATACCCGTGAACCTGAAGCAGTTAGCACTGACGTAGGAAACAAGCGCGACACGCCTTAAAAAGTCTACAAGTAAGAACAGTCTACAGATGTTGTACTGGTGCCAAACATATCGAACGTTAAGCACCTGATAATTAGCATCGAGATGTCACCTCTCTTATTTGGCCTTTCTTGTTTTGCCTTAATAGCATCAGTCTGATTGTTTCCCATCCTCAAAAAGGAAACAACCATGCAGCCAACCACCAAACTTACTCTAACTCTCGAATGGTTTTTGAACCCTGACCATCTACCCTTTATCGCTGGTGTGACGACGGGTGCATATGAGCAAGCAGGGCTGGATATCACCATTATCGAGCCAGATGACCACTATGACGGCTTTGCTGAATTACAGAATCAAAGCATCGATCTGCATGTCAATGAGCCTATTCATTTGTTTGAGCATTATGCGCCCAATCTGCGCGCGCTGGGCTGCTTTTTTGAGACCGATGGCGGCATACTGATGCAACGCGCGAGCATGGATAAGCTAAAAAACAATCAGCCTATTCGCATCTGCACCCCTGCCGCTGAAGAAAAAACCAATCGTATTGGCTTTGAAATATTAGCGCGCTATGCCAAAAAAAACGGCTTTACTATCAGCCGTGATAATGTGAGCTTTGTACAAAAAGACTTCTATCATATAAAAAACCTGCAAGAAGACCCAAGCCTAGATGGCGCATGGCTATGCTTTTATAACTTTGAGGGTGTTGAGGCAACTCATGAAGGATTAGATTTTACGTTTATTGATCAGAATCTGTCACCTTATCCTAACTTCTCGGCGTTAGAAATTCTCACGACGGATGAGATCTATAGCGCGAAAAAGGACGCGATAGACACCTTTATCCAAGTGACCAACCAAATGACGGAACTGTGCAAAAATGAGCCAGACGCTACCCACCGTATGTATTACGACTATAGTAAAACCGAAGCCGATGTGCTGATGGATGCCATCATTGACAACACACTAGGCAGATTGATCACGCCGATCACACCTGATGCAAATAAGTGGGAAGAACTGCGCGAAATGCTAGCCGAAATCGATATCGTGACATTGACTGACGAGCAATATCAGTCGCTTTGGGTACTGTAGACATTTTATACGTTAAGTTATTTTAGAAAATAAGACATTTTAAATAATAAAAAAACCGCCATCGTATCTGCTGTGGCGGTTTTTTTATTTAGCTTAAATTAAATAATCAGGTTACTGCTGCACGATATGATCGGTTCAATTTAAAAGTAGTACAAGGCAATCGAGTGGTGACGCAATAATACTTTTATAATGAAGTGACGATACCAAGTTGCTTGGCTTCTTTTAGCCAGCTTGGGAACTCTTCTAGCATGTTTTCATACAAGGCTTCTTCACTGATATCGTCCAAATCATCGAGTTCAAAAAAGTCGCAATTATCAATCACGCGGCCTTCCATGTCGTCAAGTTTTTTGAGGATGCCATAACCACGACCACCCAAGCCCACAAACTGCCAAAATATCGGTAGTTTCGCTGCTTCCGTCATAACTCTGGTGATACCGCGATTGTCATTCACCCCGCCATCACTGATAAATAGCACGTAGACAGGCACATCCAAGCCGTCCTTTTGATAAAACTCCGTCACCGCTTTCATGACTTCTGCTTCATTATTGATACGCGGGCCAAGTGCCCATTTGCGCCAGCCGCCATGAGCGTTTTTAATAAAACCGTCGTAGTTATTCAGCCCAATCTCGCCCAAGTACTGCGGATCTTGAGCAAACGCCCAGCAGTCTAGCGCTTGGTCGTCATCGAAGTTCACTGCCAATGGTAATATGCGGTTGACCACCTCTTGCACGCGGCCTTTTTTGTACTGTCTGTTCATTGAGCCTGATGCATCTAGCACCAACGCGACCTTTGCGGTTAATTGCTGCAATTGGCGTTTTTCAAGCGATACCGTAGCTTTTTTGGCGAGATTGACCAGTTTTGGCGCTTTGTCTAGCATGACCTTCTCGAGCGATGGTTTTGCTTGAGCTGGCGTTGCCGTTACATCTGCTGCTTGCGTAGTGTCTTCTTCTACGTCGCCTCCGAAATGCTGCACAATGGCGGCAAGCCCACCATTAAAGCCTTGCGCGACGTTAGATACTCGCCACACACCGCCTTTACGATAAAGCTGCATCAACATACTGGCTTGCTGCTGGGCAAAGTCAGCTGCTTGATACTCTGCCTGTGCCTTTTGCGACTGTTGCCAAATGCCAATCTCTAACGATTGAATTTGATTGAGCGGTGTGTCGGCTGATAATACAAAAAATAAGCTGTCTATATTAGTCGCCAGTTTGGATAAATTAACTTCAAACTCAGCTTGAATGCCTTTACTCGCCGTTGGCTGCGACTCGTAATGGGTGAGCTTGATTTGCCCACACGGAGAGGTTGGCTGATTATAAAACACCATGTAATCATCATTAATCAGTTTGCCCGCTGCGTCTAAGGCAAAGCAGCTGATATCCATCTCTATTGGGCTTTGGCGGGTGAACTTGAGCGTGATTGGTGCGGTATCGTCAATAGCAAGATTGCTTAAAGGCGCGCGTTGTCCGACGGTGAGGTTCATAAAAGTACCTTTACGTGATTTAATGTTGTGTATTGCGTTTAACAGCAACGATAATTTGCCAAGTCAGTATGCCGAACCATATAAAAAACAGTAGGCTGATAAACTGTATACCATCTTTATTTTCAAGTACTTTGCTGAATAAGGGTACATTAGCGGCACAGGCATTTAAAATTTCTGATAGAGATATAAACCAGTCCTGTGTTACGAAATTTCTGAGTGTTACAGCATACCTTGCTATAGGTTCCCCACTAAAAATATCTTTATGCACTTCTAAGATACCAGTGTAAACACCTATTGAAAATAAGAATATTATAAAAGGCTGGATATAGCTCTCACCAAATCTAGATATATAATAATTCGTACTAAGCACAATTTTTTTGGAAAAATTGTTCATTATATTTTTAAAAACGTAATCCGAACCAATTATCTTTAGTACAAATTCATTGCCAGAAAAAACCACTCTAAGAAAAAATTTTAAAAAATCCACACTTTCTTCAACATTTTTATTTATCTCTTTTTTATACCTTATCATTTCATATATAAAAAACCTATTTAATTCTATCTTATTATTTACCTTTTCAAATGAGTTTTTTGTTATTCTCAATGTTTCTCTATCTATTCCTACTAAGCTAATATCAGCATTTAAAAAATTAGGCTCTTGTTTTATATTAGCACTAGAAAAATTTAAACCAGATTTGAATTTTGTATTTCTAAAATTAGAAAAATCTTTGAAAGTAGTATAAATAAAATTTGTTATATTTTCTTTTTTTTATCACCAAATACTACATATTCAAATGCAGTAAATTCTTCGAAAATACTCTTATGAAACTTAGCTTTTACAAATGAACTTTTATATACATCAAAAATACCATCAACATTAGAGTTTTCAAAAATAAAATCCTGTACTACTCTATTTTTTATTTCTAGTTTAGATTTAAATTTAGTATCCAATACTTCTAAATTATCAAAAACCAAATCACCTATTTTAAAATCAAGACCATGAAATTTAAATTTAGCAATATCGTCTATGTCGAAGCCATTTATTTTTAAATCCTCTTCAAAAATACATTCTTTTATAGTTAATCTTTCAATCTTATAGCAGTTTTTTACTTTGTTAAATTTTTTATTAGGTCTAAAATTAGTGTTAGTAGCACTATAACTATCTAACACTCTTAAAGGATTAGGAAACCTAAATAAGCTTTTTTTAAATTTCAAATTACTTACCGATACATCTTTTTTAAAATTACAACTATCAAAAACATTACAGTACATCTCATCAATATAGGATGCACAAACATTAACATTTTCAAAAAAAGTACATCTATAATATCTATATACTGAGATGTCTCTTCCTTCTTTATCTACTACGTGAGGAAAGAGACTTATATTTACATCCTCATTAAAAAAGCAATATTCATAATAACTATTATATGCACCAACGAAAGAAAAATCATGAAAATAACAGTGCTCAAATTTAACTCTTCCTAGTTTTTTGACTAGATTGGTACAGTTTAAATTTAAAATCCCTTTATGATGTTTTTTTTGTAAATCTTATATTTTTAATTACTATATCCATTGTTCCTAATTTTTCAATTAAGGAGTTATTTCCCATCAACTCGCTATAATTAAAACATTTTATCTCGTAATCAGGCGTAACCTTTCTATCCTTCCCTACTTTATAAAACTTATTACTTACAATATTTTCAAATAAATATTTCATAAACAAATTAGAAAAACCTTCTAAATAATCATCTATATCATTACCTTCAACTTCTTCATCTGAGCAATGTAAAGCACAGTAATCAAGCTCTTTAAAAACGTCATTTTTACAACCACTCGGTAACTTACATGCCATTTATCTATTTCCTAATAAAACTAAATATATTTATTTTCTTAGCTTTTAATATTTGACTCATACCTTATATTAAAATATGTAGAATAGCACACAAATATTCAGTTATATGATAAAGCTAAGTGCTAGTTAGAGAACCAACCAGTAGACAATAAAAAACGCCACCACAATTATGACAGCGTTTTTTATTGCTATAGATATTTACGCTTTATTTACAACGCTTTCAACTGCTCCATCTACCTCGTCATCGCCGCAACTGCCCTTCACACTCAGCCAGTTTAACCCAACAGCCATACCACAGCGATTAAAGTAAACAGCAACATACCGATATTAGCATGGAAAAAAGTCGGAATGACACTGTCTTTGATATGGTCATGCTGTCCATCCGCATTTAGACCAGCAGTCGCACCAAGCGTAAGTGTAGACGCAGGTGAGCCCGCATCACCCAATGCCGCAGACGCACCAAGCATAGCCAATGTCGCTAATGGAGAAAAACCCAGCGCTACGCATAATGGAATATAAATAGGTGCCAAAATCGGTACAGAAGCAAACGAGTCACCAAAACCAATCGTGATAAATAACCCCACGACCAGCATCATGACAGCACCGAAGAGCTTGTTATCACCTAGCATCTGAGCAGCAGAAGCCACTAACGGATCGATGTCACCTGTAGCCGTCAATACCGCACCGAAGCTGGAGGCAATAGTAATAATCACAGCGATTTCAGCCATCAGTCGAACGCCTTGCGTAAAGACATCGTCCTGAGCCCGCCAGCGATAGATACCAGAGAAACCAAGAATCATAAACCCTGTCATGGCGCCAATGAACAACGAATCAAAATACATTTGAAACAGCAACACCACTATCACAGCCAATGCAGTAAAAATCAAAGGCTGTATGCCTATCTCTATTTTTTCTTGATCGGTAGATGTCTCCGTTTCTTGTTTTGGTGATTCAGTATAAATGCGCGGCTTACGATACGTGATAAACACAGCAACCAACATACCAGCCAAAATACCCATCACTGGAAAAAACATCGCTTTAGGCGCCATACTGGCTGTGGCAACAAACCCAGAGGCCGCACCCACCGTATTAAAATTTTCTAATAAAATCTCGTTGAGATAAATCACACCAAAACCAAACGGTAACAACAGATAAGACGCACTGATACCACAAGCCAAAATACAAGCGATGGCACGACGATCCATTTGCAGACGATTCATCAATCCAAGTAATGGCGGGATCAATACTGGAATAAAAGCGATATGTACTGGAATCAAGTTTTGCGAGAGTAACGAGGCGACAATGAACAGTATAAACAGCATCCATTTGACCTGTTTGCGCACATGAACACTTTCACGATTCAGGCTACGAGCCATTTTTTGCGCCACCCAATCAAGGACTCCACTCCTCGACAGTGCAACGGCAAATGCCCCGACCATGATATAAGTCATACCTACTTGCGCACCACTGAGTAAGTTGTCATTCAATACTTGCAAGATATCTGGAAACGCCATTTGTGCATGCATACCGCCTAGCAAAGCCGCTGAGACTAACGAGACTGCAACGGGAATTTTGATAAGACAAAATACAACCATAAGGACAATGGCCAACACCACAGCATTGATCGGAATAGACAGCAATGACAACAGTCCATAAATAGCCGCTAAAGCAACCAGCACGGGTAACGCTCGACTAAGAAAAAACGTATCATCTCGATAAGCAGCTAACATAATATCCCTCAAAATAATGTTTCAAATAAATCAAATGGGTAAAGCGAACTCAAAAATAAAAAAACAGCATGCAATATACACCCCTTAACGCGAAGGAATCATTCCTATTTGGCTATTGGGGTATTACTACTCTTTAACAGTATAGGTTTGGACGACGCTAACTGATTTTAGGCATCTCAGGTACATCAGGTAGATATCTTGTTGACCATCATCCTGACAATAAAAAACGCCATCACAATCGTGACAGCGTTTTTTATTACTATAGATATTTACGCTTTATTTACAACGCTTTTAACTGCTTCATCTGCGCCGTCATCGCCGTTAGCTGCCCTTCTAGCTCAGCCAGTTTCGCTTTTTCCGCTTCGACCACTTGTGCAGGTGCTTTACTGACAAAGCCTTCATTGCCGAGCTTGCGCGCGATACCATCAGCTTGCTTTTGCAGTTTTTCATGCGCTTTATCCAGACGTGCCAGCTCAGCCGTTGGATCGATTAACCCTTTCATCGGTACGAGTACGCGTAGCTGACCGACCATACTTGATGATGAGAGTGGCACTTCATCGCCTTCTTTAACAATCTCTAAGCTCTCGACTTTGGCAAGCGCTTTGAACTGATTGGCAATGCGCGATAGGCGCGCTTCTTCATCGCTAGAGACGTTTTGTAGTAGCACTGGCAGACGTACCGCATTACCCAGTTTCATCTCACCACGGATGTTACGGACGCTCGCGATTAGCTCCTGTAGCCACGCCATATCGGCTTCGGTCTGCTCACTGATTTGGCTGGCATCAGTTTGTGGATAGTCAGCGACCACGATGCTGTCGGTGTTTTTGCGGCCCAGTAGCGGCGCGATGGTCTGCCAGATTTGCTCAGTCAGATACGGCATGATTGGATGGGTGAAACGCAGTGCTGTCTCTAGCACGTGCAGTAGCACATAGCGGATTTGCGCTTTACGCTCATCCGACACCGAATCATCGTTTAGACTGGCTTTGGCTAGCTCAACGTACCAATCACAGTACTCATTCCAGATGAACTCATAGATGTCTTGGCTGACCATATCGAGACGATACTGGGCGAAATGTTGATGAATGTCTTTGATGCTAGAGTTTAGACGACTCATGATCCATTTTTCTGGTAATTCCCATACATCAGGGTTTGCCACTTGGTCGATAGGCTTGGCATTACTATCGCCATCGACACAGTTCATAAGGACAAAACGGCTGGCGTTCCAGATTTTATTACAGAAGTTACGATAGCCCTCGACACGCTTTAGATCAAAGTTGATATCGCGACCAGTACTGGCCAATGAGGTAAAGGTAAAGCGCAGTGCATCCGTACCATAAGCTGGGATGCCTTCTGGAAATTCTTTACGTGTTTGCTTCTCAATCTTGGCCGCGTCTTTTGGATTCATCATATTGCTGGTGCGTTTTTCGACCAGCGCTTCTAACTCAATACCGTCGATTAGATCGATCGGATCTAAGACGTTACCTTTTGATTTTGACATTTTTTGACCATTGCCATCACGTACCAGACCATGCACATAGACGGTCTTAAACGGTACTTGCGGCGTGCCATCTTCATTTTTCACAAAATGCATGGTCATCATGATCATGCGGGCAACCCAAAAGAAAATAATGTCAAAACCTGTCACCAACACGCTGGTTGGGTGAAAGGTGTCCATCACGCGTGGATCAGCGTTAACGTCTGCCCAGTCAAGCGTACTGAACGTCCATAGACCTGAGCTAAACCACGTATCGAGTACATCATCATCTTGACGCAATACAACATCGTCGCTGAGATTATACTTGCTACGTACTTCCGCTTCGTCACGCGCCACATAAATCTCGCCCGTCGCATCGTCATACCATGCAGGGATACGATGACCCCACCATAACTGACGGCTGATACACCAGTCCTGCAAGTCGGTCATCCACGCCATATACATGTTTTTGTACTGTGCAGGGACGAACTCAATGCTGCCGTCTTCTACGGCGTCAATCGCAGGCTTGGCAAGCTCTTTGACTGCGACATACCACTGATCAGTCAACCACGGTTCAACGATCGTACCGCCACGCTCAGCACGTGGGGCTTTTAGTGCGTAGTCCTCAATGTCTTCTAGCCAGCCCTGCTCGCCTGCTTGCTCGACAAGGAACTTGCGCGCCGCAAAACGCTCAAGTCCTGCATATTCGCTCGGCGTAGTCTCTAACTCTGGCTCACGTGTCTGCAAATCAGGATACACTTCCATCGCTGGTAGAATATTAGCGCGCTCATCGAGAATATTAATCAATGGCAAGTCATGACGGCGACCCAATTCATAATCGTTGAAATCATGCGCTGGGGTGATTTTGACACAGCCTGTACCGAAGTCACTCTCGACATAATCATCAGCAACGATAGGTACGACGCGACCAGTGATTGGCAAAGTAATGGTTTTGCCAACCAAATGCGCATAACGCTCATCGCTAGGATTGACGGCGACAGCAGTATCACCTAGCAATGTCTCAGGACGCGTGGTCGCTACCACCAGATAGTTTTTGCCATCCTGAGTGGTTAGGTCTGTATCCGTGAAATGGTAGCGGAAATGCCACAAGCTGCCCTTTTCGTCATGGTTCTCGACTTCTAAGTCAGACAGCGCGGTTTGGAACTTAGGGTCCCAGTTCACTAGGCGCTTACCACGATAGATAAGCCCATCGTCAAACAGACGAACGAACACTTCTTTTACCGCATTGGATAGACCATCATCCATGGTAAAGCGCTCACGCGACCAGTCAACCGAGCTGCCCAAACGGCGAATTTGGCCAGTGATATTTCCGCCCGACTCTTCTTTCCACTCCCACACTTTATCAATGAAATCTGCACGCGTCATGTCACGGCGTTTGATGCCTTGTGCTTCCAAACGACGCTCAACAACCATTTGGGTGGCGATACCTGCGTGATCTGTACCCGGTTGCCATAGCGTATTGTCACCATCCATGCGGTGATAACGCGTGAGTGCATCCATAATCGCATTGTTAAAGCCATGACCCATGTGCAGCGAGCCTGTGACGTTCGGCGGTGGTAGCGCGATAGAAAATGACTCGTCTTTGTCAAATGTCGGCTGAAAATAGCCGCTCTCTTCCCAGCCTTGGTACATGCCTGCTTCGACTTGTGCAGGATTATACGCATGCTCTAACTGGCTTAAGGCCGCTTGAATAGATGTGGTGAGGTTGTGATTACTCATAATGGCATTATCTTTTATTGATTGAATGTGATCAAAGTTAATTGGATTAAAGCTAATATAAAAATTAGAAAAATAATGAATAGAGTGATTTTAACGCAGATAGGCATATTTTGTTAGATGCTAAGGTCATTTATAAAGCCTGAAGGCCGTTTTTAACCAAGTTATAGTCAAATCCATATAAATCCGCTACATCGTCATCCTCGTTGACCATACTAATGTATCGCTTGCACTCGGTTTCCTTGTATCGAAATTATTTGAACTCAACTAAATTAAACAATTAATAACAGCAGTCGACTCAATGCTAAACATAATCTACGATTGCCATACTATAAAATATGTTTTTATCTAGGGCGTATTGAAGGCCCTATATCGCAAAATCATTAGCCTACAACCAGCGAGCCAACTTTGTCCCAAGATACTGAGCATGACCATAACTCTAAGGCTAACCTGTCAGACGATGATCGTATAAATGCGAGCACCATAATACCTGTGCCTGAAGGTAACGATATACCAGAAGAGAGCGATAGCCCTTCTAAAGGTAGCACGGTAGACAAGGAGGTAAACGAGAACGTAGACGATACGCCAGATAGTGATGTAGACGAACCTATCAAAGCCACCGAAGACTTAGAAAACGATGACCTGCCAGAAGAAATCAGCGAAGAAGATAAAGAAACCATCAAAAAGGTCGCCAGTGATGACAATCTAAGCCAAGCAAAAAGCTATGCCAGTATATTGGTTGAGCAAGTTATTCATGCAAAAGAAACGTTTGAGCGCTCACTTGGCTCGCTATTTACCAGTGCTTTTACCGCTGGGTTAGAGATTGGCATCAGCTTTTTTATGATTTTATCGGCGTTTGCTCTACTCAATGATGTGATACCGAGTCGCTATGCCATGGTGCTATCATCATTGCTATATCCAATTGGCTTTATTATCGTAGTGATTGGTCAGTCGTTATTATTCACAGAGCAGACTTCCCTCTTAAGCTTACCCGTCTTAAACAAGATTGAACCGTTGCATAAGCTCATACGGCTATGGGGCATCGTCATCGCTGGTAATATCGTTGGCGGCTGTATATTTGCAGCATTAATGATTGGTCTCGGGCTACATATGCACCTTTTTACAGACCACGCTATTGATGTCTATGCTGAGCATATTTTAGGTTTTGAGTGGTGGGTCATATTTGGTAGCGCGGTGCTAGCGGGCTGGATGATGGGTGTAGCCGCATGGCTGGTTACCTCTGCACGAGATACGCTTAGCCGTATCGTACTGGTTACGCTTATCACAGGTAGTATTGGATTTTTAGGTTTGCATCATAGTATCGTGGGCAATATCGAAGTATTTTCAGCGTTGCTGTATGGCAATACCGTCAGTCTCTGGCGCTACTTAGTATTTTTAGTTGTGGTACTGGTGGGCAATACGGTCGGCGGTGTGGTGTTTGTCGCGGTACTCAAAAACCGTACGTTCTTATTTGAGGTTGAAAAGGTAAAGGAACAGTCTGCCGAAGCAAGAGCAAATATGGTTAGAAGAAGGTTTTAGCTAAAACTAACATTAAACAAAAAAGCCCATAATCGCTTCATCATATAAAGCAGATTATGGGGTTTTTTTATTGAACCAGATATTGCTGATTTTCTGCCAACTGCTTACTTTTCAGCAGATAATTGCTCTTCAATAAACAGTCACTTAGAAACAATCAATTAGAAATACTAAATTAGAAACAGTCACTTAGCTAGTTCAGCAATACGTTACAACAGCTATCTTAAACATATTACATTCTACGTGCTGCCAATACGCTATTTTCTATCTCAGTTTTTTTAGCTTTATTGTGCTGGGCAGCAAAGACTCTGACCAAGATGCCAGCGGTCAAGAACATAATGAGCGTATAGATAGCAGGGGTCATCGACATTTTATAGTTAGCTAACAACGTGAGGGCCATAAACATAGAAAGCGTACTGTTTTGTAAGCCGACTTCCATAGTAATCGAGCGTCTTTGCGCAGGGTCTAAACCAAACCATTTACTGGTGTAATAACCAAGCGCCATCGTTGACACATTTAATATCAATGATACAGGGCCTGTTGCTATTAAGGCTTCTACAAGAATATCTCGTTGTACATAGCTTAAGAATAGCACCAAGAAACTCAAAAATATTATACCAAAACGAGAAACCAGAACCTGTCCCTTATCTGCAGCGTTAGGGGCATAGCGTTTGATCAGCATACCAATACTGACAGGTAAGATAGTCAAGGCAATTAAGCTGATCATGGTCTTAGCCACTGGCAACTGAAACTCACTACCAGCGCCCATAAAGTAGACAAGCGAAAAGCTCAGGACAATAGGAATGGTAAATACGGTAATGACGCTTGCTATGGCTGTCATAGTGACCGAAAGTGCGACATCACCTTTGGCTAGATAGGTAAACAGGTTAGATGTTGTGCCTCCAGGACACAGTACCAATAGCATGACACCAACGGCATACTCAGGCTCTAGTGCCATGAATGTTGCTAAGGCAAAGCCAACTAACGGTAGGAATATCAGCTGGTTCGTTAACCCAATTGCAACTGCTTTTGGGTATTTGACGACTCGTTTAAAGTCATTGGTGACGAGGGACAGTCCCATGCCCATCATAATTAAAAAAATACTAATGGGAATGACTTTTGCATTTACAAACGTGACTAACTCAACACCTTCCATAACTACATCCTTGTAGATAGAGCCCACACGGGCAGGTTTATGACAACTTCGTCATGCTCAATCAGCTAATCCTGCTGATATCTTGGGTAAAAGCCACCGACGTTGTCAGCTCTTTATATGATACTTTTCATACAATATTGTTTTTCAAGACTATATTTTTGACGTTATTCGTCTACGTGCGCCGAAATAATGACGGAACAGTAAAATTCAGTATATCGTTGTAAAACTGTATGTATTTGATTTTTCTGACTACTCGTCAGTCAACTATAGGTTTTTACACTTGAAAATAAAGTAGAAATGATTTAGGCGGGGATTTTGTGATCTACAGCAGATGTATGTTTAATATGGTCAATACTAATCACTGCCGTACCGTAGGCGATGGCCTCGACCATACTGCCTAATTGGTTGACATTGGTTACCTCAAGACGTAAACCGTAGATATGCGTGTAGCCTTTGGCTTTTGCCTCAGTCCGCATACGAACGATGGCTTCGCGGCGTGCACGATCTAGCAAAGTCTCATAGGTGGTTAAGTTTTTACCGAAGACGCTTAATACGCGAGCAATGATCATTTTGAAATAATCTTGAGCGATGACGACACTACCCAGTACCAGTTCGCCTTCACTACCCGACGCTAATGTTGGACGGTATAAGCGTTCACTTGAAACCGTTATATCGCCCAATGCTTGCTCTGCTACTGTTAGCTGTGCCAGATGCCGACGCTCATGGCGCGACCCAAAAAACCAGCCAGCCGCGAATAAGAAGACAAACGGCCCATAATTGATGAGCACTTGCGTAAGTGAATCATTCATAACACGTTTCTCATCATAAAAAGCATCGGAGCTTTTAGCATTATAGTTTTTCGTATTGTAGGATTAACCAAAAGGATTGAAACGCGGTAAGTCATCAGGTGCGGCTTGGGTCTGAGTATTCGTATTTTGAGTAGCATGACTATCAATACTGTCTGACGGGCTTTGATACTGCTGCTGTGATATTGGCGCGACCTTGACCGCTGTACCATAGACAAACAACTCTGACGCGCCTTGCGCAATGCTAGAAGTCGAAAAACGCAAACCAACAATTGCATCAGCACCTAGCGCCTCTGCTTTGATAATCATGCGATCTATTGCTTCTTGGCGCGACTCTTCCAATAACTCAGTATAAGCCGTCAGCTCGCCGCCAACGATATTCTTTAACCCTGCAAACAAATCCTTACCCACATGCTTTGAGCGTACAGTACTACCGTACACAACATCTAGACGTTCGGTGATTTGATAATTGGGTAAATGCTCAAGGTTAGAGAGTTGCACAGTCATAGGATGACCTTATCGGTGGCTTGTAAAATACATGGTAAAACTAAACGGTGTGATATCGCATAAATATAAACAGCACTGCTAGCAGCACTGTTTTTTAGCATCATTAATCATTGGTATGAAATAATAAGAACAATTCAGTCAAATTGCCTTCGATACTATTGGCCATTTGTACCATTTTGTCTTCGTCTTTACGCATCTCAGACAGCTCTGGATCTTCGTCATCGATACCGCTAAGCACGATCATTGGCAAGGTCAATACCGCGACATCTTCTGCCGTTTCTTCATCTTCAAACCAATCACTTGCTTCATCGCCATACATCGCATCGACAAAACCAATTGACCAAGCAACGATGTCTGACTCATCCGAGAAATCAACCGCTACCTCTTCATCACCAGCATCTTCACCAAATGGCAGCTCAATAGGCGTCTCGTTCTTTAGCTCAGCCATGATCGAATCACGCCAGCGTTTAATACCGTCAATCACATTTTCTGGAATCTCACTCACATGACCTTCAAACAGGGCATCCATCCAGTTTGGTAATGGACGACCGATAACCGTCGCTGTCAAAAAACCATGCGCGGCGACACTATCTAGCACGAACTGGCTTTCTTGATTGTCCAAATAGTCTAGTAATTCATCAAAACTTAGTTTGTTACTCATAATTTGGTTTTCCTTAGCAGATAGATGTCGTCAATCGCAGTACGCGATCGGTTAAATAAAAGAGAGCAAGTATTTAGATACTTAGCTAAAGACTAAAGGCGGCTTAATTCACTAAAATTCAAGCGACCTCTATCAAGTAAGTATTATCGAGATAAACTGGTTGCGAGCAATCGTAACAAAGCACCAAACAAAAAAAGCCATTAGTTTGACTGGTTAAATGGCTTTTAGTTACTAAAGTAGTTACTAAAGCACTTTAGTCCACTTAAACGACTGATACCGATAAATTAAAAATCGTCATCATCCCAATCATCGCCGTCTTCGTCAAAGTTATCTATATCGTCTAAATCGTCTTTCAACTCTTTAGCCAAACGCTTTTCTTCTAGCAAATTATCAATTAACCGACGCTTCTCAAGACTACTTAAACGTGTACGTACGCTTGTCTCAGCTTCTTCAACCATCTTTGCATCATCATCATCGACAAACTCATCATCAAAATCGTCATCAATATCAGCGTCACTCATGACAAACTCCTATCATTTTTAGGCAAGGGTATTAGAATACATCAATATATATATGCCTTATAAAGTCTCAATTGAATGTTGTCAATCCTTTTTCGTAATATAGTACATTTCATGGCTACGATTAAGACAGTCTAGTAGACCGTATAATAGACAATTGTAGTATAAATGAATAAACACAGTCGGCATTAAACGTGCAGGTCGTCCTCATCTTCAATCATCAGGACTGCGTTACGAACATCAGCCAAACGCTGAATCAATGAGTCATTAGCACCATCAAATATCGCACACTCGCGCTCATAGACCGTGGTTGGACGCATAAGACTATGTACTTGTACATGATTACTGATTTGCTTGAGACCTGCATTTGGCAATAGTATTAATAGCTGCTCTTTTTTGCCGATACTCTGCAGCAGATGTGTCATTGGCTCTGACTGCGCCTCATCACTCACGCCCGCTTTTGCTGGTAAAGCAAAACGTGACAGCTCAATGTGCTTATCATGAATAATTTTGTTGAGCATTAAATATAGCTTGGCAAGCATCACACCTGCAAGCGCCACTTTTGCATGGCTATTATCAGCTTTTAGCACCACGCTTGCGCCATTGTCCTCAAAGTGCGCTTCATTCATCGCACTAACACCCAATAGCAATGGCTGCTTGAGTAACTCTGTCACAGCTTGATTAAGCAGCTGAGTGCAAAGTGCTAGATAAGGCAAACGCTGCGCAGGTGCCAAGCGCTCAAGCATATTGAACTCGTCATGGAATCCTACTTGAACTGTGACGCTATCAACAGATCGGCTAGCGGATAATTTAGACGTGTGACTGGCAGCTTTAGAAGCGGCACTATCGGTATCTGCTACTTCGCTTTCACCGCCTTCACTCGTTTCCGCTAGATTGTCAGTATCGCTACCTGCCTCTTGGTTTTGTTGGGTTCTGAGATACTGGTTCACTTCATTATGCACATTAAATTTGCGCGTATTAGTCACTTTGTCAGCTGCAGCATTTGCAGTATTATCGCTCGCTATTTGACTGTCCGCCAAATGAGATACTGATTGGCCCGTTGACTGGCGCTCGATCTCTCTATCATAGCCACGCTGATCAACTGGTCTATATTGGTCGCGATACAGCTCTTGGATATCTCGACTTAATGCATTGATCTGCTCTTTAGTCGGGCGAGCGAGGTAACCATAAATTAACCAAAGCAATAAGTGTAGCAGCATTGTACCAATGACAAACGGCCACTGCATGGTGATAATCTCACCTTTACTGACGTCTTTTAAGGTCAGTGCAACGCTACCGATGACTGCGTCGCCATTGGTGGCGATTTGGCGAATGGTATCACCTTGCTGCATCGGCGCATTACCTACTGGCACCAAGATCTCGTCATTGTTGTCTTTAATCAGTATCCGTGTGATGTCTTGCTCGCTGGTGTAGCGATTGGCAATAACGCTTAAACTCACACGATCTTTGTTTTCTAAAGACAACCTTGCTTCATCAATCAGCTGGGCGACCATCTGCTCGCCTTTCAACGCACGACTATTGCTCAGCTGCTGGTCAGTACTAATGACCAATAACAGCGTCTGCAAACAAAAACTAACCAGAAGAATAATGGCAAACAACCCTTGCCGCGGCGCTAAATACGTCATGATATGTTAAACTTTTTTGGGGAGAAGAAATTAAAAAACGAGGCTATTGCTCATTTTTGGCTAATTTTTGAACAATTATGATGTGCGCCAATGGTAGTGCGCACATAGTGATAAAGCAATACTGATTATTAGCGACTATTGACAATACTATTACATCTAAGACACGGTTAGACCTAAAGCATTACTGCACAAAACGGTCTTACACATTGGGATAGATTTCGATTGGTGACGTCATTATTACTAATACCATCAATATCGTTGCCATATTCTGCTAAGAGGTCATCAATAAACGGTCAGCTTATCTCATCTACTATATCACCATAATAAGCCTTATAGCGTGAGCACTTTATAAATTTATCATAATAACCTTATCGCATTTTCTATGACTTCTTACGCCATAAAATCTGTTTTTTAGCATCATTGTTACTTTGCACGTCATCTATAGGCGCTGCCCAGTAAAACTGTTATTATTCCTAATCTTATATGAGCATACAAGGGACAATTGAGCCATGCCAAAAAATACATCTTATTCGTTACCAAAAGACAGCAAAGCATGGCAACAAGCCGTCGACTCTATTGCAGTATTATTACCCGAAGATACCAATTTGCAAGACTTTGATGCGCTACAGTCGCTACCTGTTTTTGCGCTCACTGTAGTACTGCCTACTCAGGTATCTGCATTAGATATTCATCAGTACGTTCAGTCGTGGGTCGATGAGCAGCCAAGTTGGCATTTAGTGACCGTTGCTGAAGATACTGACGCTAGCTTTGTCAATATTACAGTGTCTGATACAGAGCCGACAGCAGCAGACGCACAGCGCCTACCCTTTACCCATACTCAGGTTTACCGCTATCTGCTAGTGCCAGTCACTGACACACTGATGCACCCTGGCAAAAAAACCGCAGCCGCTCACATCATTGATGATCAGCTGACCACTCGCCTGCGTCATGACTTAACTGAAGAATATAACAACACACGTAGTGCCGACAGCGCCGACAATCTAAATATCGTGGACTGTCATATTCTATCTGTCGGTCATATGCTACGGACGCATAAGCTTGCCTGCTTTGATATGGACTCGACCTTGATCGAGCAAGAAGTCATCGTAGAGCTGGCAAAAACTGCTGGGATTGGTGAGGAAGTCGAAGCCATCACTGAATCGGCGATGCGCGGTGAGATTGACTTTGATGAATCATTTGCTCAGCGTGTGGCTTTATTGAAAGGTATCTCTACCGAGGTGCTTGATGATATCTGTAGTCGCCTAACGTTATCGACTGGTGCGCGTACGACGATCAGTGCGCTAAAAGCACTAGGCTATCATACGGTACTTGTGTCAGGCGGCTTTACTTATTTTGCCCGTTATATCGCTGAGCAGCTAGGTATCGATGAAGTCCACGCCAATGCTCTAGATATCGAAGATGGTGAAGTTACTGGTCATGTCCAATTGCCTATTGTCAATGGTGCCAAAAAAGCGGCTATCGTTGAGCATACTGCTGAGCGCTTAGGTATTGAGATGTCACAAGTAGTCTGTATCGGTGACGGTGCTAATGACTTACCGATGATGGCACTGGCCGATTTGGGAGTAGCCTATCACGCCAAACCAATCGTTCAAGCACGTGCTGATGCCGCTATCAATGTGACAGGGCTTGAAGGTACTTTATACGCTCTTGGCTATCCAGCACTGGCGCCTACTGAGTAAGTACTAAACGCTTTATGTTATTTAATAAGCTAGGTTAATGTTTCATCATTAATCTGGCTTTTATGTTTTAGTTCTTCACGATTACTAATAAGATTTTCTGTTTATACTTATTTTTAGCTAACGTCTGTTTTTAGCTATCGCTCACTCTTAAATAACGCTTATTTTTAAATGATAAAGGAATGCTCATGACGGCATCACAATCTCCACGGCCAACTCAGCCGTCAGCAGCGCAGCCATTAGATACCAGCACCGCTCCTATACGCAACGATAGCCCAAAACAACTTTTTGGGGTTTATATCAAAGGTATGGCCATGGGTGCAGCGGATATCGTACCTGGCGTCTCTGGTGGCACCATTGCTCTGATTGCAGGGATTTACGAGCGTTTGATCAATGCGCTTGGTAGTATCGGCCCCAATCTTTGGGCAATATTTCGTCAAGAAGGTGGTATCAAAGGATTTGCTGCGGTTTGGCGACAAGTGGACGCGACATTTCTATTATGTTTGCTACTGGGTATTGCCACTAGCTTTGCGACCTTAGCCGGTATCATTAAGCATTTATTGGACGATCAGCCACTGCTTATTTGGTCATTCTTTTTTGGGCTGGTCGTTGCTACAGTCTTTATATTACTCAGTGAGATTAAACGCTGGAATATAGGACGTATCGCCCTGTTCGCGACTGGGCTTATTGTCGCCGTATTCATTAGTAGTATGCCGTTACTGACGACTACGCCTAGCTTACCGTATCTATTTTTTGCAGGGGCAATTGCCATTTGTGCCATGATTTTACCGGGCATATCAGGGTCGTTTATCTTACTCTTGCTAGGTGCATATGATGCAGTGCTAGAGGCGGTCGATACGATGAATCTAAGCGCTATTTTCGCAGTCATTGCTGGTATGGCAACTGGATTATTGTTGTTCACGCGCGCACTTAAGTGGCTACTATCACACTACTATCAGGCCACTTTGGCATTACTCACAGGCTTTATCGCAGGCTCTCTAATGAAAGTATGGCCATGGAAAGTAGATGCTTTAGGCTCGCTAAATACTGCAGCCGTCCATAATGTCATGCCATGGCAATACCCTACTGGTGCACAGTGGCCAACCACAATAGGGCTTATGCTACTTGGTGCTACTCTAGTTTCGCTACTATCGTGGTGGGGCAGCCGTACCAATCGAGTCTAAGCATCCGTCAAATTATCTATCGTATCTTCTAGCTAGCAGACGCTTCTCAGACTGGCAAGCTTATTTCTATATTTTTTAAAATGAGCGCCTGTCCTCACGGCGCTTGCCCTAAAACTTAGCCATCAAATATCGCAAAAACAAGCCAAAAAACCAAACGTCAACGGTTGTCGCAAAGTCACCTCCACCCTCTTCAGCTTTACTCAATAACCTCTCATAATAGTCTCATTGAAATTCACCTTATGAATAGCGAGATGAATGATGTTAGTGACTATATTTTCTTTTATCGGTGTAGAGGCATGGAGCAGCTCGGCATGGCTTGGTTATGGACTGCTAGCAAGTTTAGTAGCAGTGTTTGCCTTGTCGTCATATCGTTGGCTGTTGCTATATCTGTTTGGCGGTATGGCCTACTGGTTCGCCGTTGAATTGATTCAAAACATATTGGCAGGTCGTCCTATATTGATGGAGCTATCATCATGGCATCGCTATATCATCGCTATGGGCATCAGTTGGTTGCCGTTGGCAGTTTGGGTACTATATAGGGCATTGCGCTATGATGATGTGAGCCAAACAGTGAGTCAGCAACGCGAGCTAGAAGCCGCACGCTATATCGAGCATACTCCTGTCTACGATGATAACTATCAGCCACGTTTCCGTTAAGACTGTCTCATTTATACCTCTGCTTGTCTATATCAATACCTTACTTACGTCAGTGACATCGAATGTTACAAGATACTTAACGCTCTCTACTTAACTCCTAAAGAGCTGACGCCCTGTCATAGTTTATAATCCAGTTATATATTTGTCATAGAAACTGGTATAAAGTACGCTTTATTTTTATGCCTCATTTTTTTAGGAGTTCTGCTATGTTTACTGTTCCTGTATTAGATATCAAATCTGATCCATTAGATGCTTTATTAGCTGTAGTCGGCTATCGTTTGTCTATGCTAGCTGATAGTGATAACGAAGATGTCAAAGCGTTATTTGCTGACCGTCAAGTTACGATTGAGTTTGCTAGTACTGAGTCTGATATCGCCCGTTCTTTTAGCTTTGACAATGGACAGTTCAGTCAACAAAGCGGTCATGCAAAAGAAGCCGATTTGACCATTACTTTCAAAGATTCTATGACTGGCGTTAGACTGCTAACCAAAGGTAGCTTACCTGCCTTTATGACTGCCGTACAAGAAGGCAACTTGAGCATCGAAGGCGACTATAGCCTAATGATGTGGTTCAACAAACTTGCCAAGCATATCGTTCCAGCTATCCCAGAAGAGTGCAAACCATATATCCAAAAAGCCAAACCTTACGCTTATAAAGCACAGAAATTTGCTGAGCATTGGGTTGGTATTGCTAAGCATAAACTTGGTAAATAAAAAGAATGGTGCACTGAGCGGTAGTCATTGGTAGAATGAATGATATAGAACTAGATAGCCAAACGTATAGTTACTATTTATGTGCGCTACTGTGACAATTATACATACTGTCTAGCAGTGTTCTGATTTTCTAAAAAGGTTGCGGTATACTATACGGCAACCTTTTTTGTTACCTTATAAATGACAATAGATAAAAATATTGGTTTTATTTAATACCCTCCAATTCTTATAAAAGGACTTACCTTATGGCAGGATTGCTTAGCATCTCCGAACCTGACGCCACTCAGCCAGATACGGCCAACAATGACTTTTTGGCCAACCTAGCAACAGACACAGCTCAAACTGATAGTAAAGCTCCCTCCACGTACAGCCGTGACGAGATTGCGCAGCTGTTTGATTTACCTTTAATGGACTTGTTATTACAAGCACAGACCATTCATAGAAAGTACTTCACTGCCAATGAAGTACAAATCAGCACGCTACTTTCTATCAAAACAGGCAACTGCCCTGAAGATTGTGGCTACTGCTCACAGTCCGGCCACCACCGTGATACCACTAAACTACAAGCAGAAAAACGCATAGAAGTTGACAAAGTCATCGCTGCGGCAAAACGTGCTAAAAGCAGCGGCTCGTCACGCTTTTGTATGGGTGCTGCGTGGAAACACCCAAGTGCCAAAGATATGCCCTATGTGGTTGAGCTGATCAAAGAAGTAAAAGCTTTAGGACTTGAAACGTGCATGACGCTGGGTATGCTCGATACCAATCAAGCAACTCAACTGGCTGATGCAGGACTAGACTACTACAACCATAACCTAGATACTTCGCGCAGCTACTATGAGCAAGTCGTTAGCACACGTAGCTATGATGAGCGCTTAGACACGATAGAAAACGTGCGTAACTCTGGTATCAATGTCTGTAGTGGCAATATCGTCGGTATGGGTGAGAGCCGTGATGACCGCATCGACTGGGTACTTGAGCTGCTAAAAATGCCAAAAGCGCCTGAATCGATTCCCGTTAACTTGCTGGTACCTATTGCAGGCACACCAATCGGTGACAAAGTATTGGCTGAAGGTCAACTGTCTGTACTTGAGTGGATTCGCACTATTGCGGTCGCCCGTATTTGCTGCCCGACTAGCTACGTGCGTCTATCTGCTGGCCGCGAAAGCCTATCAGATTCTGAGCAAGCATTGGCATTTATGGCAGGTGCCAACTCATTCTTTTATGGTGACAAGCTTCTTACTACTGGTAACTCAAGCCAATCAGGCGACGACAGATTGATGCGTGAGCTTGGCCTCACCAAGCAGTTTGCCGCACCAAGAGCGCCTAAAGTATTGCCTGTAATGGATGCAATGAATGGTCATCAAACACAAGTAGTATTGGCAGATTAAGCCAAAACCAAGCTAAAAAATATAAGCTAAGCAAGAGAGACTATGATGGCAGATTATTTTAACTGGATTAAAGCGGCACACATCATCTCGATGGTCTGCTGGTTTGCGGCGATATTTTATTTGCCGCGCCTGTTTGTCTATCATGCGATGAGCGATGATACTATCAGCCAAGAGCGCTTTGGCATTATGGAGCGTAAACTCTATCGCGGCATCATGACACCATCGATGATAGCAACATGGATCTTTGGTCTATGGATGCTAGGATTGGGCTGGGATGTGTACAAAACCCAAGGCTGGCTACATGTTAAATTGCTCTTAGTCGTGCTGTTGTCAGGCTATCATGGCGCTTGCGGCTTATATCGTAAAAAACTGATTGATAACCCACACTATAAAACGCATAAGTTTTGGCGCTGGTTTAATGAAATACCAGTGTTTGCGTTGATATTTATCGTTATTTTAGTCGTGGTAAAACCGTTTTAGGTTCAGAAAAATCAATTAAACATGCAAAACAAAAGCGTCCGTCACTTTAACCAGTGATGGACGCTTTTTTATAGATTTAATATAGCTTGTAGATTAGATAAAATTAATACCGTTAGCTGTATATCTTGAACCTACCATTCAACTTTAACTGCTGCTAAATATTAAGTTCTGCACACTGAGTATCAGACGCTAGGTCGCATAATTTGATAAACATTACTTAAGTCATAAACGCGATAACGAGCTGGTTCGCGGCGGTTTTCACCAGCATAACTTAATATCAAAGCCTGCTTGGCACGCTCATCGACCCAACCAACAAACAGGCCGCTATGCTCGACGCCATTGTAGCCATGGTTGATATAATAGAGCCAATCGCCTGCTTCAATTTCGCTACTATTAGCATAAGGCCCTTGCGCATAAGTACCTTTGTGTATGGTATTACGCGATACCCCTGCCCGATTAAATACAGCATTTAAATAATCCCAGCAGCCACCCCGAATAATTGTGCGCTCGTTAAGTGCCATTTTACGTGCGGTACTGACCACCTCACGCGCCGCTGGACTACTTTGATTTTCTGCATTGCTAAGTAGCGGTAGATACTCACTATCGACATTGTCATAGTTACCTGATAAAAATGCTGGTAGTACCGTAGGCGCTTGACGTGTTACCTCAGGATAAACATGTGCTGTGCTTGTCACTGATTGTCCTGACTTCTGGGCGATAAGCATACTCATACTATCCGCATTGACTTGCCCCACCATGCCACAGGTAAACAATAAAAAGCCACATGACGTGGCGACTGACGGTATATACAAACGCGACATGACTAACTCCTTGTCAACTAGATCTCAATGACAGTCTCAATAATAAGAAAGATGAACTTTATAACCCTACTTATAAACTATTTGTGCACAAATCCGCAAGCACTATTCGCCTGCGATAGGTGATAGACATTAGAAGTATACTAGTGAATGACTATATTGGAGAGACGCGCTAAGTAAGACTTGAAATGAGACTTGAACTAGAGGTTTAGGTAGGACAAAGATAATCTCTTTGCTTTGGTACAGTACAGGGTTTAGCGATGATGCTAGTTGCTCTTCATTTTGATATTTACGTGGCGTTTCGTTAGCGCTTGTCCTTCTAAAATAGCTTTTGTAGCTTTTGCCTCTTGAGCACTCTCAAAACCAATAATACGACATTTTCGGATATCACTGCTATCGACAATCTGTAATTGCTCATCAATCAGTGTTATTTTATCGCCGTCAGTCAAATGAATATGCTCACGCTTACCTAGATTGTCATGAACCAACTCACCAGCCCTTACCCACAATGTGCCGCTGCTAATCATACCACTCATGGCTTTCTTGTGTTGTTGGCGCTTTTTGTTGAAAATAAAGCTACCAATGATGAGCAGTGCAAGCGCACCGATGGCTAAACGCTCAGGCAATAAACTCATCGCCATGGCCACTGCGACCGCCCCTACCAATAATGCAGAACCGAACCAAAACATGCCATTATCAGCAGCATTTGATTGCCCTTGTAATGTGATTTTAGCGCCATCATCAGTCAGCTTTAGCATATGTTATTACCTATTACGTGATGTACGAATATCTTCTATTAAAAAACTGCCCATTAGCAGCTAACAGGCAGTTATTGAGACTAAAAACAAAGACAATGTGGTGTGTATAAGCGCTAGTCTACCAACCAAGCGCCGTCTGTTGCATTTCAATCAATTCAGCAATGCCTTTTTCAGCTAATGACAGCATAGCATCTGCTTGCGCACGAGTGAACGGCTTTTCTTCAGCAGTACCTTGCAGTTCAATATACTCGCCTTTTTGGGTCATTACGACATTCAGATCGGTATCGCAGCTAGAGTCTTCTTCATAATTCAGATCAAGATAGGCTTCGCCATCTTTCATACCAACAGAAACCGCGGCAACCAATCCGATTAGCGGATCTGTTTTGAGTTTTTTGGTCTTTTGAATACTCTCTAGCGCATCGATAAGCGCAATCGCAGCACCAGTAATACTAGCCGTGCGAGTACCACCATCCGCTTGCAACACATCGCAATCAAGGTAGATGGTATTTTCACCAAGTTTGCTCAGATCAATCATGGCACGTAGGCTACGACCAATCAAACGCTGAATCTCTTGCGTACGACCTGACTGCTTACCGCGAGCTGCTTCACGCTGATTACGAGTGTTGGTCGCGCGTGGCAACATGCCATACTCAGCTGTGATCCAACCTTTGCCTTTACCTTTTAGCCAGCGCGGCACACCAGACTCTACACTGGCAGTACATAGTACCTTGGTATCGCCAAAACTTACCAGTACTGACCCTTCAGCATGCTTCGTATAGTGGCGCTCAAAGCTGATTGAGCGAAGTTGGTCAAGCTCACGATTGTCAATACGCATAAAAATTCCTAGTACAATATTATAAAAGCAGTGTCACAAAAACACCCATCAGTCGTCGATAAACGCATTGATAGATATGTAGTTGACTAAAATCTTAAGATATCCTAACGTGACAGCGGCGCAATAGCAAGATTCGCACCTGCCATCACGCCACCGTTATCAATAGAATGTTAGATACAAACTATTCTAAACCTTCCATCTTACGCAATTCCTTACGTAGGATTTTGCCAACGTTCGACTTTGGTAATTCGTCAACAAACTGAATGCTACGTGGACGTTTATAGCCAGTCAATTGCTTTTTACCAAAAGCGAGTAACTCGTCCTCGGTCACTTCACCTTTCTTGACCAAAAACAGCTTTGGTTCTTCGCCGCGATCATCGTTCGGTACACCAATAGCACCACATTCTACGACTGCTGGATGCTCGCTCATCGCTTCTTCGATTTCGTTTGGATAGACATTAAAGCCAGATACTAAAATCATGTCTTTTTTGCGGTCGACAATTTTGATAAAACCTTTTTCATCCATGATACCGATATCGCCAGTTTTTAAGTAGCCACTAGCCGTAAAGGATTCAGCCGTTTCTTTCGGACGGTTCTGATAGCCAATCATAACCTGTGGGCCTTTTACGCAGATTTCACCACGGTCGCCCATGGCTACTATATTTTCGTCATCATCAATGAGTACGATATCAGTACTAGGCGCAGGAATACCGATTTTTCCGGTAAATTCCGCAATGGTCATTGGATTAAACGCCACTACAGGTGATGTCTCAGACAAGCCATAACCTTCAACGATAGGCAGGCCAGTGATTTTATGCCACTCTTTCGCTACGCTAGGCAATACTGACATACCGCCGCCGATAGAAGCTTTTAGATTAGAAAAGTCCAAATCAGCAAAGTTATCTTTGTGTACTAAGCCATTAAACAAGGTATTCACAGCAGGGATAAACGCTGGCTTATACTTGGCCATCTCTTTGATAAGCCCATCAAGGTCACGTGGATTAGGAATGAGGAGCGAAGCATAGCCTTGGTACATGCTGCACATACCGCAGACCATAAATGAGAATACGTGATATAGCGGCAGTGCGGTCAAAATCACATCTCTACCATCTATATCATCATCAAATGCACTATTCATCAGCGCACTGACCTGTAGCATATTGGCGACTAGATTGCCGTGAGACAGCATCGCGCCTTTCGCTACTCCTGTCGTACCACCAGTATATTGCAGCAAAGCCACATCGCTCAAGTTCAATTCAGGTCGCTGGTACTTACTGGCTGACTCAGCATTCAAAGCATGCTTGAAGCTCACGCTATTCGGTATGCTATAAGCAGGAATCATTTTTTTGATATGACGAGCTACGAGGTTAACCACTGCTCCTTTAATCGTACCTAGCATATCACCAATGGTACATACCACTACATGCTCTACCTGACCTTTGTCTTCCGCATCTTGATACGTCTTGGCAAAATTTTCTACGATAAATAGCGCTTTAGCACCACTGTCGTGCAACTGGTGCGATAGCTCACGGCTGGTATATAGAGGGTTTACATTGACCAACACCATCCCTGCACGAATGATACCCAAAGCGACAACTGGATACTGTAAGACGTTGGGCATCATTACCCCAACTTTATCACCTTCGACCAGTCCTAGCGACTGCAAATAGCTAGCAATCTGTCGGCTATATAGGTCTAATTGCTTAAACGTAATCGATGAACCCATGCAGATATAGGCAGGTTTTTGGCCATAACGACTAAAATTACGCTCAAACACATCGAGTAAAGAAGTATTGTCTTCTGGCATCTCGATAGTCGCATCGATACTATAACGCTCATAAGCATTCAGCCATGGACTGTCACCGTCGATGGTCGGCATAGTAGGAAATGCATTGCTTTGATAAGTATCATTAGCAGTATCGTATTTATCATTAGTTGCAGCGCTATTATCTGTCGTATTTTTATTAATATTATCCGTCATAATTTTTCCTAAATGTTACTGTTAAAAACATTGAATATGCTAATGGAAACACCATTTTTATGATTATCGCTGACAGCAGAAGCTTATGAATAAAAAATAGATAAGTGTGATCGGGTTTATCATTCATAAGCTTTGCAAATTAAAAGGCAGTACTGAGTCTATGATAAATAATACTACCACTCAGAACGACCAAGTCGAAAACGATATGCACTACTATGATTTTGTTGGTTACCTTGAGCAAAATCAGTATTATTTTTTAGCTAAAAACAAAAATATATCGATGGGCACTATAGCAGTTTTAATAGATATTCTCTATTAATAGTACGGTCACTCACAAATGTCAAAAGCGATAAACACAAAAAAATGATAAGACAGCATGGTTGCAGCCTTATCATTTTTAGTTATTACAATATCTAGTCGTGCAGCATTTTCACAGGTATATTTTATTAATACACGTACCTATCAAATACATCTCTAAATGCATGTATTAGCAAATTAACCGTGGTTCTTTTCTTCCAGTACACGTAGATCTTTACGCAAAATCTTACCAACGTTCGATTTTGGTAGCTCATCAATAAACTCAACACGGCGCGGACGCTTATAACCTGTTAAGTTTTCTTTGCCGTACTCAAGAACTTCTTCAGTGGTCAGGCTCTCATCATTGCGTACGACATAAATTTTAGGAATCTCGCCGCTTTTCTCGTCGTCGATACCAATGACACCACACTCCAAAATCTTAGGATGGCCAGCCATGACTTCTTCGACTTCGTTCGGATAAACGTTGAAACCAGACACCAAAATCATATCTTTTTTGCGATCAACGATGGTCACATATCCGTTGTCAGCCATGATACCGATATCACCAGTACGGAAGAATCCATCTGCTGTCATAACCTCAGCGGTCGCATCTTCACGGTTCCAGTAGCCTTTCATGACCTGTGGGCCACGAACACTAATCTCACCGCGCTCACCAAGTGCTACTTCATTACCAGAATCATCTAAAATAGCGACATCCGTTGCTGGCATCGGTACACCAATGGTGCCCGTGAATGTTTTACTATTGCTAGGATTAGAAGTCGCTACTGGTGCTGTTTCAGACAGGCCGTAACCTTGAATGATAATATTACCAGTTACTTGACGCCATTTTTCTGCGGTTGGGCTCAGTACTGCCATGCCGCCACCCATCGATTGACGCAGCTTGCTATGATCCATTGCTATGAATTCTTCGTTATTGGCAAGCGCATTGAACAATGTATTGACCGCTGGGAAGAACGCTGGTGGGTTGGCTTTGTATGCTTTTAACAAGCTATCAAGGTCACGTGGATTTGGTACCAATAGCACCACACAACCGCGATACAGACCGAACATACCACACACAGTGAATGAGAAAATATGATACATCGGCAATGCCGTCATAATCACAGGCTGCTCACCTCTTTGATCGAAATCATCAAAAGCGGTGCCCAAAAAGGTATTAGACTGAATTAGATTTGCCACTAAGTTTTTGTGCGTTAGCATCGCACCTTTCGCCACACCTGTCGTACCACCGGTATATTGTAAGACCGCGATGTCATCAAGCGTGATATTGGTTGGACGCTTATATTTACTAGCCGTGACTTGCTTTAGTGCAGTTTTGAAGCTGATGCTATTAGAAATGCTATAGTCTGGCACCATTTTTTTAACATGGCGGACGACCGTATTAACCATAAAGCCTTTAAGCGTCCCCATCAAATCACCCATACCCGTAATCACGACCTTATCGACTACATTGCGACCGATGTCTTGGTAGGTTTTGGCAAAGTTTTCGACCATGATCAGCACTTTGGCGTCTGAATCAGTCAATTGATGCTCAAGCTCTCTGGTAGTGTACAAAGGATTGACGTTGACTAAGGTAAAGCCTGCACGTAGTACAGCGATGACAGAAATCGGCAACTGCAAAATGTTGGGCATCATGACCGCAACTTTATCGCCTTTGACCAATCCTAATGACTGTAGATAAGCGGCCATTTGACGGCTGTATAAATCTACTTCTTGGAAGCTTAACGATGAACCCATGCAGATATAAGCAGTTTTATCAGCATTTTCAGCGAAGCTTTTTTCGAAAATATCGATAAGTGACGTATTGTCCGCTGGCAACTCGATGTTGTACTCCAGACCAAGTTCTTCATACGTTTTTAACCAAACTTTATCGTCACGACGGGTTAAGTTTCCTTGATTTTCCATAATCTTTTCTCTCCTAGTAATAATACATTACCGTCAACCCACGCCAATCACAGTGTGATAAATATACAAAAAGTCAAAGTCTTACCTATCATCATGAAAAGCAAGGCTGCGACATATTTGTACAGTGCTGAGCGAACAATACAGCGGTAAATAACCCTTTGTTTATTAACATACACACTTTATAGATAGTACTCAATATAAAAGATTGCTACACCAGTTCGCAAATAGGCTTGACGCCCAACATCCTCATATATATCAACATATTATGTTAAAAATACCAGTTATACCACTAGGAAATATGACTCTTGACTTTTACTCCTTAATAACCACGCCAATATGATATTTGCTCACTATCGGCTATTTTTTAGCGCACTCGCCAGCTCAGTTAGCGTCACAAAGTTGCGACGAGTACCATCAGCATCGCTACTTGGTCTATCTGCGATACTACTTTTGGCAAGCTTGGTACTGTCACTATACTGCCAGTCATTGATGTAATCGCTTTGAGTCAAGCGTTGACCAAATCCTGCTACTGCCATCGCAAACTGGGTATCGATATTGGCTTTATCTAAAGCATAGCTAGCTTTATCAATCGGTTGGCTAACAAGTTTGGAGCTACCACCTGTCGGTGATTTATAACGAATTTTTAGGTAGCCAAGCTCGTTAGCGTTCTGGTTATTATTCAGACTAGTACTGGCATTGCTATCAGTATAACGGCGATCGCTATATAGACCTTTTTGACCCTTTGGTGTCACCTCAAATAAAGCAATAACCGCCTTACCTGCTCCGAGCTCACCTGCATCAACTTTGTCATTATTGAAATCCTCTTCAGCCAGTACACGGTTTTCATAACCGATCAAGCGCCACTCACTCACCACGTCAGGATTAAACTCAACTTGGACTTTTACATCTTTAGCAACGGTGTTAAATGTCGCGGCTAACTCCTCCCCAAAGACTTTTTTTGCTTCAGTGAGACTGTCAATATAGCTGTAATTACCATTGCCGTTGTCCGCCATCTGCTCCATCATGTGATCATTGAGATTGCCACGACCAAAGCCAACGGTAGACAAAGAAATATCGCGATCGCGATTGGCTTTGACTAAATCCAACATCTCATCGACATCACTAATACCGACATTAAAATCGCCGTCCGTTAGCATCATGATTCGATTGATACCGTTCTCTTTTAGTCCTTGCTCAGCTTGTCTGTAGGCCAATTTAAGAGCATCCTCCCCATTGGTTGAACCTGAAGCATTTAATCCCTCGATCGCAGCCAATATTTTTGCTTTTTGATCACCACTGGTCGCAGGCAGTGCCACACTAGTACTACCTGAGTAGGTCACAATACTGATGCTGTCTTGGGCGCGCAGTTGCTCTGTTAGCAGTTTAAGCGACGACTGGGCCAATGGTAGCTTATCGCGCGACGACATAGAGCCTGAAACATCTACTAAAAATACAAGATTGGCAGGTGGCATAGACTGCTTATCTGTTTTTTGTGACCAACTATTATCAACGGCTTTGATACCCACCTTGACTATTTTATTATCTTGATCAGCTTTATCCCAAGGTGAGTCTACTACTTCAGTTGATACAACAAATGGTGCTCTACCCATACGTTTGCCATCATCAAACTGATAGTTAAAATAATTAATCAACTCTTCTACACGTACGGCATCGATGGGTGGCAGTTGACCCTCATTTAGGTAGCGACGTACATTGGCGTAGCTGCCCGTATCAGTATCGATAGACAAAGTAGATACCGCCATATCCGTAGTTCGATGTACAGGGTTTGCTTCATTTTTTTGATAGTTGTCTTTTGCCTCCGGCGTGACGATGATACGCGGTGATGGGCGTACGATATTTGTCTGCACCGCAGAGCGCATCATCTGTTGGCTCGTGACTGCGCGCTTAACACTGGGTGATGCCATAATAGATTCTGACACCACTGCTGAATCTTGATTGACTGTGCTGTTTGTCTCGGCTGGTAGCGGCTTACTCATTTGTGAAGGGCTACAGGCTGTCAATCCTAGACTGGCTATAGCACTAATCAATAGTACATTTCTAGTGGCGTTTTCTCCTATGTGCCTGCTTTTATTTTTTAGCATCGTAGAGGTGGAAACGTAGGATAAAAGGTCAAACGACATAATAGAAATTCCTTATTGTAAGATAATTCGGTAACGACTTGTCCGTGTCAATAATCGTACTCTCAGTTGTTGTTGATGAAACACTAGGACATTTATTAACCATATAAAAAATAAATATTAGATTTACTATACTTAACTTAATATATAAAAGCTATGAACCACAACATGATAAAAAGTCTTTATAAGTCCTTATTTTAAGCACGTCATGACTTGTCGTCTATTATGACTTATGCCTTTTTAATTCTGCTAATTTCCTTTACGATAGCACTATCCTATTTTTGTGCTTGAACCCATTATCTATACCTATTAAAACTGATAAGTGAATCCTATTTTATGTCTGATGTTATTGATAATACGATTGCCCCAATCATTCCCAATGAACCGATGGATACTCGTTCAGTCGCAGAGTTCACTGAGCAAGCCTATCTCAACTACGCCATGTACGTCATCATGGATCGGGCGCTGCCTAATATCGCTGATGGTCTAAAACCTGTTCAACGCCGCATCGTCTATGCCATGAGCGAGTTGGGCTTGAAAGCTACTGCCAAGGCCAAAAAGTCCGCACGTACGGTCGGTGACGTGTTAGGTAAATATCATCCACACGGTGACAGTGCGTGTTATGAGGCAATGGTTCTGATGGCACAGCCGTTCAGCTATCGCTATCCGCTTATCACGGGTCAAGGCAACTGGGGTAGCCCAGATGACCCAAAATCATTTGCCGCGATGCGTTATACCGAAGCCAAAATGTCAGCTTACGCCAATACCTTGCTTGCAGAATTAGGTCAAGGTACGGTCGATTGGCAGGATAACTTTGATGGCACGATGCAAGAGCCAACCACCCTACCTGCCCGCCTGCCTAACATCTTATTAAACGGTACAACAGGTATCGCGGTCGGTATGGCAACCGATATTCCGCCGCACAATCTCAATGAAGTGGTACGTGCATCTATTCGCTTGCTCAAAAACCCAGAGCTATCGGTTAAACAGCTTACCCAGTCGATACCAGCGCCAGACTTGCCAACACCAGCGGAAATCATTACCAGCAAAAAAGACTTGCAGGCGATGTATGAAACAGGTCGTGGTAGCTATAAAATGCGTGCGACTTTTCATATTGACCCCAAAGAGAAAAATCTCGTCATTATCGATGCGCTGCCTTACCAAGTATCGGGCAACAAAATCCAAGAGCAAATTGCCAAGCTCATGACCGATAAAAAACTACCTTGGGTCACAGATATCCATGATGAGTCAGATCACGAAAACGCTTGCCGTATCGTGCTTGAGCTAAAATCAACACGGGTCGATGTCGATCGTGTCATGAGTCATCTGTTTGCTAGCACGGATCTAGAAAGCAACTACCGCGTCAATATGAACATGATTGGCTTAAACGGTAAACCGCAAGTTAAAAACCTCAAAGAAATATTAGAAGAATGGCTAGTGTGTCGCCGCTCAGTGGTTACCCGCCGCTTGGAGTACCGCCTAGATAAAATCGACAAACGCTTACATATTTTGGCAGGCTTACTGATTGCTTATCTAAATATTGATGAAGTCATTCGCATCATTCGTGAAGAGGACGACCCAAAAGTAACCTTGATGCAGGACTATGATCTGACTGATATTCAAGCCAATGCCATATTGGATATTCGTCTACGTCAGTTGGCAAAGTTGGAGGAGATCGAGCTACGTCGTGAGCAAGATGAGCTAGCCGCTGAACGCGCCATCATTCAAGAGTATTTGGACAATCCAGACAGCTTGACCAACTTGCTAATTGATGAGCTAACCGCCGATATGAAAGCACATGGTAATGAGCGTGTGTCATCATTGGCAGAACGCGAAGAAGCACAGGCACTAAAAGAGTCTGATCTTGTGCCGAGCGAGCCTGTCACTGCCATCTTATCAAAAGCGGGTTGGATTCGCGCTGCTAAAGGTCATGATGTCGATGCCGCTGGCATGAGCTATCGCTCAGGTGACAGCTATCAAGCGCATGTGCGCGGTAAGTCTAACGAGAGAATATACATACTCGATAGCACTGGACGCAGCTACAGTGTCGACGCGCATAACCTCGCCTCTGCGCGTGGTCAAGGCGATCCACTGACCAGTGTATTAAAACCACCAGCAGGTGCTAGCTTTGAGCAGCTACTAACAGGTGCTGACAATCAACGCATTATTTTGGCTAGCTCAGCCGGTTACGGTTTTATCAACACGCTTGGCAACCTAGACAGCAATCAAAAAGCGGGGAAAAATATCATTAACCTTGCAGCTGAGAGCCGCTTACTCCCTGTTGCCCGTATTGATGCGCCAGTGGAAACGCCTGCCAATGCTGGCGTCGAAAGCACTAATACAAAGGTAGCGCCTGATCATGTCGCCGTTGTGACCAATGCAGGGTATTTACTGATATTTGCCCTTGATGACTTGCCTGAGCAGGCTCGTGGTAAGGGTAATAAACTTATCAAGTTAAAAGACGGCGAAGAGGTCATGGCTATCACGCCACTCAGTCAACAAGACAGCCTAGTCATTACTGCTGGTAAACGTCATGTGACACTCAAGCCAAATGACTTAGCTAACTATACGGGTGTTCGCGGCAATCGTGGTGGTCAATTACCAAGGGGCTTTCAGAACGTGACGAGTGTTGAGGTTGCAATATAACTGCTGCTTCTCATTACAACCTACTCTCTGCAATAAAAAAGCCGCCTATACGTGTGTATAGACGGCTTTTTGGTGCATGCTGAAACAAGTAAGTTTCATATCAAGAAGCACTACTCTTCAAAATTACTGGACTCATCATATTCAAATATCGATTCCAAAAAACTTTCAATTTGAGTACTTTTCATGAGATAAGGATTGAAGTCAGAGCCTGCTGAGAAGCTTTTTAAGGCATACTCTTCATCTTCAACACTTGATGTTAGATGTTTGACTAAAAACCCACTCCATTGACGTGACTCTATTTCCTTTATATTAACCACATTAGGGAAAATGGTTGAATGCTCGTCAAGTATCTTTTCTAAGGCAGTATTGATAGCAGGCCTTGTCCCTTGAAAATTTTGAACGAAATACCCTTCACTAATAACTAAAGATGAAACGATATTGTTTTCTTCAAAATATCTCCGCCAATACTCAAGTGCACGAGTTAGCTCGACTCCCGAATCTAGGTCGACATTTTTGGCAATATATGTCATGTTGATAAGGATATGCTCTCCGTGTCTCTTTTTATTTTCCGAACTATCCCTTTCTGTGATATGCATAGTAAACCTTATTTTTCTGACCTGTTCCAAATTAAAATACACTTTAAGATAAAGTAGCATTAACAAAACACTTTACTTTTTGTTAATGCTTTTCGATGATACGGCACAAACATTCTAAGAAGACAGTGCATCGACACCTAACACAATAGAACTGTAATCTAAAAGTTAGCCAAACCAGTTAGACACCCTTATTCTAAGTGAATAAAACCCTACTTCGTATTTGTCTACAACCATATCTCTATCTTGAAACAGGTATTATCAAGACTTCTGTATCAGTTGGCTACTGCACGCTTCAAGACTTTACTCAATTACCACGCAAGCGCACTATATGAATAGATACTGTACAGCTTACTCCGATTAAAAAACCACCTATACACACGTATAGGTGGCTTTTTTACCTTTATCACCAAAATAAGTAAGTCTCATATTGAACGTTTAGAAATTGCTAGATTTATTGTCTTCAAAAATTGTCTTCAAAAAACATTCAATCTGAGTGCTTTTCATGAGATAAGGATTGAAGTCAGAACCTGCTGAAAAACTCTTTAGGGCATACTCTTCGTCTTCTACACTTGACGTTAAGTGTTTGATTAGATATCCACCCCATGTACACGCTTCTATTTCTTCTACCTTGACAATGTTAGGAATTATTTTAAAGTGCTCATTAACTATCTTAGCTAAAGCAGCGTTGACAGCAGGCCTTGGCCCTTGAATACTCTGAACAAAATACCCTTCGTTAATCACAAGCGCTGATACCAGACCACTTTCATCGAAGTATCTCCGCCAGTGCTCAAGCGCGCGGGTCAACTCCACCCCAGATTTTAATTCGATATTTTTACCAATATAAGTGAGGTTAATAAGAAGGTGCTCTCCATGTCTCTTTTTATTTTCCGAAGTATCTCTTTCCTTGATATACATAAGAAACCTTATTTTTTGTTCTGTTCTAAATTAAGATACACTTTAAGATAAAGTATAATCAACAAGTTTCTTTGCTTCTTAGTAATTTATCGACATTATGATGTAGAAAACTTAAGAAAATAGTGTAT